>JAUXBQ010000015.1 GCA_030619365.1 candidate division FCPU426 bacterium
GAGGTCTACGTTTGTATTGTCATGCCCATGCGGGTATAAATTGGGGCGGGGAAGCGTTAAACAGGCCGTCGAGCGAGTTCGGGTCTGATCACGGGCCAATGAAGTAAGGAGAAGTGAATGGAAAAGGAAGGGCAGAAGACATTTCCCATCTTGGTCGAGGAGGAGATGAAAAACTCCTATCTCGATTATTCCATGAGCGTCATTGTTGGACGCGCATTGCCGGACGTCAGGGACGGGCTGAAACCGGTACACCGCCGTATTTTGTACGGCATGCACGCCATGGGACTGCAGCACAACAAACCTTACCGAAAATCCGCGAAAATCGTGGGTGAGGTGATGGGGAACTATCATCCGCACGGCGACGCGGCCATTTATGACTCGCAGGCACGCATGGCCCAGTCCTTTAACATGCGTTACCCCCTCGTGGACGGGCAGGGAAATTTTGGCTCGGTGGATGGCGATCCACCGGCCGCCATGCGCTATACCGAGGCCCGCCTGGCCACCATTTCCAGTGAAATGCTGGCGGACATCGAGAAGGACACTGTTCGCTTTATACCCAATTACGATGACTCCATGACCGAACCGTCACTGTTGCCGGTGAGGATTCCCAATTTACTGGTCAATGGCACCACGGGGATCGCGGTTGGCATGGCCACCAATATCCCGCCGCACAATCTCACGGAAGTCGTGGACGCCCTGATCGCGGTGATCCAGAACCCGGAGATCAAGCTGGAACAGATCATCAAGCAGTATATCAAGGGTCCGGATTTCCCCACCGGGGCCTATATTCTGGGGCGCGACGGCATTCTGAGCGCCTACCGCACCGGGCGTGGCTCGATCCGCGTGCAGGCCAAGGTCAAGGTCGAGCAGCTCAAAAACGGCAGAGAGCGTCTGATTGTCACGGAACTTCCGTTCCAGGTCAACAAGTCTCAATTGATCGAAAATATCGCCAGGCTGGCGCGGGACCGGAAGATCGAGGGCATTACCGATCTGCGTGACGAGTCGGACCGGGACGGCATCCGGATTGTCGTGGAAGTGGGGCGCAACGACAACTCCCAGATTGTTTTGAACAACCTCTTCAAATTCACCTCCCTGCGGACCAATTTCGGCGTGAACACCGTGGCCCTGGTGGACGGACGGCCGCGGCACCTGAACCTCAAGCAGATCCTGGATCATTTTATCGAGCACCGCCGGGAAGTGGTCGTACGCCGGACCCAATATGATCTGGACCGCTCCGAACGGCGGGCGCACATTCTGGAAGGCTTGAAAATCGCGCTGAAGTTCCTGGACAAAGTCATCCGCATTATCCGGGCCTCGGCCACGGTCGCGGAAGCTAAAGCGGCCTTGATGAAAAACTTCAAGCTTAGCGATATCCAAGCCCAGGCGATCCTGGACATGCGGCTGCATCAGCTGACCAACCTGGAAAGCAAAAAAATCCAGGACGAATACCTGGAGCTCATCAAGACCATCGAGCAGTTGCGCTCCATTCTCGCCAGCAAGCGCAAAGTGCTGGGGATCATCGTGGAGGAACTCGAGGCCATCAAAAAGAAATACGGAGACGCCCGGCGCACGGAAATTATCGGCGCCTTGGCGGACATCTCGGTCGAGGATTTGATCGCCGAGGAGGACATGGTCATCACCATTACCCACAAAGGCTATATCAAGCGCCTGCCAGTCTCGACCTACCGGGCTCAGCGCCGCGGCGGGCGCGGGGTGGTCGGCATGGGGAGCAAGGACGAGGAAGACTTTGTCGAGCACCTTTTCGTGGCCTCTACCCATGAATATATCCTGCTTTTCACCAACCAGGGCCGGGTCTACTGGCTAAAGGTCTATGAAATTCCCGAGGCCTCGCGGTCCTCGCGTGGTAAGGCCATCGTGAACCTGGTTCGCCTTCAGTCCGGCGAGAACGTGGAGGCCATGATTCCGGTAAAGGAGTTCAGCGAGGACCGGTTTCTGGTTATGGGCACCGAGCGGGGCCTGGTCAAGCGCATCCGGCTCACGGCCTTCTCCAATCCGCGCGCCGGAGGTATTATCGCCCTGACCTTAAGCCCGGACGACAACCTGATCCAGGTGCTGGAAGCCCAGGCGAACCAAGAGTTGTTCCTGGCCACGTACCTCGGCAAGTCAATCCGGTTCAAGGTCAAGGAAATCCGGGAAATCGGCCGGAGCGGCAAGGGTGTGCGCGGCATTAGCCTGAAACCCAAGGACAAAGTGGTGGGCATGCAGATCGGGGACGTGGGGCAGAGCCTGCTGACCGTGACCACCAAGGGCTTTGGCAAGCGGACCAAGCTCAGCGAATACCGCACGCAGAGCCGCGGCGGCCAGGGGACCATCAACATTAAAACCACGGAACGCAACGGCAAGGTGGTCAACATCATGACCGTCTCGGACGGGGACGAGCTCATGATGATTACCTCCAGCGGCACCATCATTCGCACCTCTTTGAAGCACATCAGCTTGATCGGCCGTCACGCCCAGGGCGTCCGGGTGATCAAGATGTCCCCGACGGACTCGGTCAGCGCGGTCGCCCGCTTGGGCATCAAGGAGCAGGAAAAAGATCCGAGAATATAGCGCAAAGGGGGAAGCGCGCGTGAAATTTGGTCGTTGGTTCTTGGCAAGCCTGGTCATGCTTCTGGCGCTTTCGGGCACCGCCGCGTTATTTTATTACTGGGAAGGACTCAAGAACGAGTCCGTCAAAATGATGCAGGACCGCCTCAACGAAATCGAGCTGCAGCGTTTTGAAAGCGAAAAGGGCAACCAGCTCAAGCGGGCCGCGCAGGAAACCGCCGGCCGGTTTGACAGCGCGGTCAACCGGCTGCGTTCCAAAGCGGAGGCGCTGGCGGATGCCCGGGCCCTGCGCCGTCCGCATACCCGGGCGGCGGATCGCAGCGCCAAGAAAAAGGCCTTTCGCGCGCTGGCGGGCGCCCACACCACCTGGACCGGCAGCCTGCTCACGGACAAGACCGGCCGCGTGCTGGCCTGGACCGGGAAAACCAAACCGCCCACCACCATCGGCCCCACGCCCGCCTTCCGCACGGCTTCGCGCCAGCGGGTCACCGCCATCCACCTCCGCGGTCACCAGGACGGCCTCGCGCATCTGCAATTAACCGTTCCCTGTTTGACGGACCGTGGAGCGTTTCTAGGCGTCATGCAGGCGGACATCCCACTCACAGCGAAGGTCATGGAAACCATCTCCCCGCAAGGCGGACTGATCACGCTGTTGGTCACGGCCGACGGCCAGCGACTGACGGCCGGGCCCGCGGAAACTTTCCCCAAGAACCTGGGCGCGCTGCTTGGCAAAAACCTGAAGGAAACCGAGGCCCTGCTGAAAAGAAAAACCGCGCAGCACTTCAAAGCCAAGTGGGAAAATACCAGCTATCTCATGGCCACCGGCGTGACGCAGCTGCCCAAAATCAGGGTATTCACGCTGCTGGAGGTCACGGGCCTGGAGCAGGTGGTGGGGCCCAGTTTGGCCGGCGAGTCCATGTTCTCCGACCCGGTCATGCTCATCGGTTTGGGGCTCATCGTGTTTGTGAGTCTGCTCCTAATGCTGCTGGTCAGCGGCGGTTCAGTGGCCGGTATTAAGAAACTCAACAACCAGCTGTCCGCGATGCTCAAGACCGGCGAGCGCCTGCGTCCGGTGAAGGCCCAGGGCCGGGGAGAGTGGGGGAAGCTGTCGGACCTGATCAATCAGGTCATGGAACAAGTGCAGCAGCTGCCGGCGGGCGTCGCAGCCGGAACCGTGGTGGACGCTCATCTGTCCGAGGAATTATCCAGAGTCCAGACCGAACTGGAGCAATTGCGCCAAACCTACGACCAGACCATGACCAACAAACAAACCCTGCAGGAGCAGGTGGAAGAACTCGTACGGGAGAACCAGACCCTGCAGGAAGCCCCGGCCGGCGGGGGGGAAGCCAATCCGGAGGCCGCGCGCAACCTGGAGGTCCTGCAAGACAGGATCAAGATCGCGGGCGAGCTGCGCATCCAGGCGATTACCAGCATGTCGGACGATCTCAAGGCCACGCTCATGGTCATCAAAAACTACATCTCTTCCATTCTCTCCTCGGAAGAAGGGAAGATTACGGACAGCCAGCAGGAATTTTTAGGCGTGGTAATCAATAAAAGCGCCCGCCTGGAGCGCCAGATCAACGATCTGCTGGATATTTCCCACATGGAGAGCGGTATTTCGCAAATGTATAAATCCAGCACGGACCTGGTGTCCATGCTGCAGGACGTGGTGCTGAACAGCCAGCCCCAGGCGGATATCAAGCAGGTAAAGATCGTTCAGGAGATTCAAACGCCGCTGCCCACGGTCATGATTGACGGCGACCGCCTGGGACAGGTATTTATCCATTTGCTCCAGCATGCCATCAAGACCTCGCCTGTGGGCGGGGAAGTACAGATTACGGCCCAGGAATCCTTTTCCGACCTGATCGTGAAAATCCGCGATAGCGGGCCAGCCGTAACGCCCGAACAGGCCGCCCGGGTGTTTACCACCTTTCACGGCCCGGATTCGCAAGCCGGCCCGGACATCGTGGGCACGGGCCTGCGCTTTCCCATAGTGAAAAATATTGTGGACGCGCACCACGGCGCGCTGGCCATCCGGGGTCTGTCCGAACAGGGCAATGAAATCGTGGTGACCTTGCGCAAGAGCGGGGACCCGCTGGCCGCGGACGAAACGCCCGCGCCTAGCGAACAGCCGGCCGAGGCCGAGGAAAAAACCGAAAATGTTTTCCCCCAGGCGGACACGGATTCCGACTATGACTTGGCGTCTTTTATGGGCAAGATGGAAGAGTTAGATTCCGAGGAACCAGACACGAAAAAGGCTGCGGCCGGAGAACCCGAGGAGGAAGAGGGCAAGCTTCCCGGCGGAGGCGAAGACCTGGATAAGCTGCTCAGCGACATCGAAAGCATCGACGACAATATGGAAAAATAGGCAACCGTAAATTTATATTCCAGTAGGGCCGGGTTTCAAACCCTCCCCTACAATTAATTCCTAGTACCCCAGACCCCGTTCCGGTTCGATTGGAACGGGGTTTTGTTTGGGAACTATTTTTTCCGTAAGTGTGGGCGCCGGAGGTAAGGCCGGGGGCAACACCCGAAACCAGCCTTCGACCCCGGGCGCAAAGCGGGTGCTCCAAGCCCGTGAATAATCGTGCAAATCGCTTATAATACGCCCAGCCCGAGTACCGGTAACGGGTGTGGGAATAAACCGGGTTACGAGATTGTCCACAGACAGCGGGAGGACCCAGGCCCCGAGCGAACCGGTGTTGGGGTCAAGGGTCACTTTGAGTAGGGCGCTGTCCACCGCGCGTTTGCTGCGGCCGCCGCCAAAGGCCAGGTTCCCCAGGGAATAGGCGATGAGGCCGCCCCGGTACCATTCCATACCCTGCAGAATATGGGGATGCGACCCAATCACCACCTGTGCGCCCGCGTCGATGGCCGCCCGGCCGAACTGGATCTGGTATGCCCGGGGCAGGGTTTTCAATTCACCGCCCCAATGATAACACACCGCGATCCAATCCGCCCAGGCGGCGGCTGAAGCCACGTCCGCCTCCACCTGCGGCAAGCGGGCAAACGCTGTTCCGGGATTCCGACGGCCGGCCCAGAAAGCGGCCGGATACGTCAGGGAATAGGAGAGTATCGCTGCGCGAACGCCTCCGGGCAGATCAAGCCGCGCCGGCGCCCGGGCGGCGGAGAGAGTTTCGCCCGCGCCCGCGTGGGCCACGCCGGCCTGGTCCAGGGCGGCCAATGTGTCCTGCAGGGCTTCGGCGCCGTAATCCATAATATGGTTGTTGCCCAGCGCCACTACGTTGATCCCGGCGCGCCGCAGAGCGGCCGCGGCCGCGGGTCGGCCGCGAAACGTGAATTTTTTTTTGGTATACCGCCTGCCCCGCGCGGAGAGGGGACATTCCAAATTCACCAACCCCACGTCCGCGGCCTGAAAAACCGGCGCGATCCGCGCATACGGATAGTCCTCGCCCTGCGCTTTGATATAGGGGTCTAAGTAACAGGCCGGGAGCACGTCTCCGCCCGCGTCCAGGCGCAGCGGTCCCGTGGAATCCGGGGCAGTGCGCGCCGGCTCCAGAACGGTCACGTGAATGGGGTGAGGGGCCGGTTGTTTCGGCAGGGTGGCGCAGCCTACGGTTAGCCACACACCCGCGCCGGCCAGGCCGAGAAAGACAGTCGTCGCTCGCATTCACCTATTGTACCTAAAATAGTGAACCAGTGAAAAGCGAAAAGGCCAACCAACGCAACCCGCCGCGGAAACGTCGTATTGACGGTGGAGAATGGCAATGGTACACTCGAAGAAAGTTTAAGCAAGCTTTACTTTATTGTTTACCGTGTGTATTTGTGTTTATCTGTAGCCAGTGTAATTTTGGTTTTTTACGTCGCATTTTGATCTCACCCCCGGGGGGAGCTCGGCCCCATGATCTCTAGACCAGCCTGCCTTTTCATCGTCAGCCTGGGAATCCTTCTCGGCGCCTTGCCGGGTATGCCGGTCATTCCCCCCGCCTCCGCGGAAGATCCCGCTTATGAAGATGTGACTCCCGAAGATAAAAAACTTGCTCAGCGGTATTTTGAACGGGGCAAACAGCTCGCGCTGGAGCAAAAATACCGGGAAGCCATCCGGGAATATGAGAAAGCGCTGGCGCTTTATCCCCAGTGGACCAAGGCGCGGCAGGCCTTGTCCTGGGCCAAACGCGACCTCAAGCGCGAGCGCCGCGGTCAAACTTCCGACGAATACACCCTGGAATCGCTGGTGCGGGAAGCGCGGGGCAACTACAAGCGGGGCCGGAAGCACGAACGCAACAACAAGCTGGTGGAAGCCGCGGCCGCGTTCAAGGACGCCATCCGGTTGATCCCGGGCTATCCCGAAGCCAAGACCGCTCTCAAGCGGGTCCAGTCCCAGGTCCAGCGTTCTTTGGCGCCCCTGCCGTACGGCGCCAGGGCCAGCACCGGAAAGGCGCACAAGCCGCACCAGCCGCTGGAACTCAGTTCGCGTACCCAGGAGTTCAAGCCGCCCCAGGAAAGAACCGAAGCGCCAATGGCCCGCCGGGAAAGCGCCCGCGTCACGTCCTCGCGCCGGAACAACACGGTGGCGTCGGCCCTTAAAGCCGCGCCGGCGCGCGGTCTCCAGGCCGGCCAGTCCAAACAGACCATGCGTTCGGCCATAAAAAACCATTACCTCATCGGCAGCCAAGCCCTGGATCACTCCGATTACGCCCTGGCTATCAAGGAGTTTGAACTCATCCTGGAGTTCGTGCCCGACCACCGCGACGCCCAGTACAAACTGAACGTGGCCAAGAAAAGGCAGGCCATGGAAATCAGGACCGCCAAGCGCAAGGCTGAAATGGCCAAGAGCAAAGGCGACACCATGGCCATCCTGACCGCACTGCGGGATTTGCTGAACATCGACCCGGACGACGACGAGGCGCTGGCCACCTGGGAAAAAACCAAGCAGGAAAACAAGGGCATCGCGGACGAGATTTACCGCAAGGGCGTCAATGCCTATGCCAAGGGCCAATACCAGACCGCGCTCCAGACCTGGGAATTGGTGCTGGACATGAATCCCAAGCACGCCAAGGCCCGGGAATCCATCCAAAAAGTCCGCCAGAAAATGGAATTGATCAAATAGCCGGAAAATCACCCGGCTCCGCACGCAGGCATAAAGCCCAAGCGATTTTCCCAGTCGGGGAAAGTTAGCACACATTCAGGAGGACGGTAAAATGCGTAAGCCCTTGTTATGGACGATTGTATGCGGAATGCTCACGGTTTTTTCCTGGACAGTGGCGCAAGCCAGCGAGGTGGTGGGGGGCACGGCCGGAACAGCGGGCGACTCGGATTCAACCACCTATCATTTTGATGAGAACAATCTGGATCTCGTCCTTTCGCGCCCGGACGGCACGCCTTTGACCCTCAACAACGTTGGTTACCATTACGGGACAGCTTATAAAATAATGAATAACGGCGTGGATTTTGTAACTGGCCAGGGATTAAAAATCGAGGGCGCGGATCTGATTGGCACAGGTTGGACGACCCAGGGTTATCCGGCTGCCGGCACGGTGGCCATTGACCCTTTGACCGGGCGCTTTAAGTTCGGGCGCAAATGGCAGGCTGCAATCAAACTGGGCGAGCTGGCCGTTTCCTACAACCATGTCGCCAGCAACGACGCCGGAGCCGCGGTAATTGCCTTTGTGAACGGGATTCCCGCTACCAACCTGCATGTGCAGGATTACAGCCCCAGCCGGGGGTGGTTTAATGATGTTATCATTGATACCAACACCAATTCAACGCTAGCAGAAGTTAAAATCGCCATGAACGACAGCGGTAGCCGCGTTATGTGCCTGTTCAGGCAGGACACCACCGACTACCGCCTGTATGCCAACGAACGCCTGGGAGGTACGTGGTATGGCGCGGTCACCATTGACGCCGGGCAGGGCCAGGACGTTTCCGAGTTTGACCTGGACACCACCAGCGCGGGCAACGCGTTTTGTGCCTTTAAGCGCAGCGATGGCGCGGAAAACCGCGCTTGGGCCAACACTTATACCGTTGGCAGCGGCTGGTACGGTTCGGTAACCGTTGATGCCAACAGCAACAGCCCGGCGGCCAATGTCCGGGTCGTGGCCAATGATTCCAGTCAAGCGTTCTGCCTGTTTACTCAAAACGACGGCTCCTACCGCCGGGCCTGGGCGTCCCGCTATGCGCCTGGGATCGGCTGGTACACCCCGGTCAGCATTAGCGTAAACTTTTCCTCTAATCCGGGCCAGTTGGAAGCGGACATGGATAATGCCGGCCAGGCCATCGCCGTGTTCACCCAAAGCGATGGCGCGAACACCCGCTTGTATGCCGCCCACTATGCGCCAGGTACAGGCTGGCAGACGCCCGTAATACTGGACCAGAACAACGGATACAGCATCATGTTTCCCACTGTGGCTATGAACGATGCTGGCCAAGCAGTCTGTGTGTTTTACGAGATATCAGGACCTACCTTTGAAATATTTGCCAAACGCTACGTGCCGGGCTCAGGCTGGCAAGCCGCGGAATTGCTGAACCCCAACTTAATGGTCCTTTCGCCCATGTCCCTGGCGCTTGACATCAATGACAACGGGACCATCTTGTGCCTGGCGCAGACCGGGATGCCGCCGGAGATGGATTTGACGAGTTTTATCTATCACGCCAACTCCGGCTGGCAAACGCCACAAACCGTTTCCCCGGAACGCGCGAGTGTCATACCGTTCTATAGCCTCGCGCTGAACAATGCCGGCGAGGCGTTTACCAGCTACTTTCACATCACTGTATTCGGCATGGTCAGTTTATACGTCAACCAGTTCACGTCCGAGCTTTCGGGCGGCACCACGCTGGTGAATTACTATTCCGCCCTGGCCACGCCCACGCCCTTTGCCACGGCCCCGAGCGCGGATGTGCAGGGCAACCGGCTAGAGCCCCTGCGCGGCGGTACCAGTACCATCCGGTACTATCTGGACCAGGCCGGCGTGGTCAGCATCAAGATTTACACGCTGCAGGGCGTGCTGGTGAAAGTCGTGGTTCAGGAAAACCAGGCAGCCGGGGAGCACAGCCAGACCTGGGGCGGGGCGAATGACTTGGGCCATCTCGTGGCCAGCGGGGTGTACGTGGTACACATCAAAACCCCGAGCGGAAACTATACCAAGAAAATCGTGGTCATTAAATAACGGAGGGCCTTGCCGGCGCGTATGAACAAGAACATCCAGGAAATTAACGATATGATCAAGTACGAGAGCACCTTTGTGGAGGACATTCTGTCCGAAATGGAAAAGGTGATCGTGGGGCAGCGCACCATGGTGGAGCGCCTGCTGATCGGGCTTTTTGCCAACGGGCACGTCCTCATCGAGGGTGTGCCCGGGCTGGCCAAGACCCTGGCGGTCAAGACCCTGGCCGCCGCCATCCGCACGACCTTCCGCCGCATCCAGTTCACCCCGGACCTGCTGCCCGCGGACATTTTGGGCACGCTGATCTTTGATCAGAAAAAGCAGGAGGTTATTCCCAAGCGGGGCCCGATTTTCGCAAATTTGATTTTGGCGGACGAAATCAACCGCGCGCCGGCCAAAGTCCAAAGCGCCCTGCTGGAAGCCATGCAGGAACGGCAGGTCACGATCGGGGATACCACTTATCCGCTGGAGGAGCCGTTCCTGGTCATGGCCACCCAGAATCCCATTGAACAGGAAGGCACTTACCCGCTCCCCGAGGCGCAGATCGACCGCTTCATGCTCAAGATCAAAGTGGACTATCCCTCACTGCCCGAGGAGACGGAGATTGTTCGCCGGCACTCCCGCGGCAAGCCCATCAAAACCACGCCCCAAGCCGGGCCGGAAACCATTCTCAAGGCGCGGCAGTTGCTGGGCAAAATATACATGGATGAAAAAATCGAGCATTACATCGTCAGTTTGGTCATGGCCACCCGAAATCCCCAGGACTTTGGCTTGGCTGACATGCGGCCGCACATCCAATACGGCGCCTCGCCGCGCGCCTCGTTGTTCCTGTCCCAGGCTGCCCGGGGCCACGCTTTTCTGCGGCGGCGCGGGTACGTGGCGCCCGAAGACGTGCAGGCCATTGCCCTGGACGTCCTGCGCCATCGTCTTATCCTGACCTACGAGGCCGAGGCCGTGGAAATCACCCAGGAGGAAATCGTGGGAAAAATCCTGGAAAAGGTGGAAATCCCCTAGATGCATAGTAGGGACGAATCCCCCTGTCCGGCGAATGCCGGAGGTGTTCGCCCGCCAAGCCTCCCATGAATGAAACCACCCTCTCACCGCAAGAACTGCTCAAACGCGTCCGCCGGATTGAAATAGCCACCCGGGCCATGGTCAATCACATTTTTTCCGGCGCTTACCACAGCATATTCAAAGGCCAGGGCGTGGAATTCAACGAGGTGCGCACCTACCAGCGCGGCGATGACGTGCGCACCATAGACTGGAACGTCACGGCCCGCACCGGCAATCTTCACGTCAAGCGCTACAGCGAAGAGCGGGAACTGACCATGCTGCTGGCCGTGGACGTTTCGGCCTCCACGGCCTTCGGGTCGGGGCGGCAAAGCAAGGCCGAGCTGGCGGCCGAGATTTCGGCGGTCCTGGCCTTTTCCGCGATCAAGAACAACGACCGCGTCGGGCTGCTGTTGTTTTCGGACCAACGGGAAAAATTTGTGCCGCCCCGCAAGGGGCGCAAGCACGTGATGCGGATTATTAGCGAGGTGCTCTCCGCGCGCACGCCTTCCCGGGGCACGGACCTGAACGGCGCGCTGGAATTTCTGGCCCGGGGCTTGCGGCGCCGGAGCATCGTGTTCCTCATCTCCGATTTTTACGCGCCGGATTTCACCACGACCCTGAAAATCGCCACGCGCAAGCATGATTGCGTGTCCATCATTCTAAACGACCGCCGCGAATACGAGCTGCCGCCCCTGGGCTGGGTGTGTCTGACGGACCCGGAAACCGGGCAAGAGGCCGAGGTGGACACCCGCGACGTCCGGGCCCGCCGGGAATACGAACGCTACGCCCGGGCCCGGGCCAAGGCCCGGCTGCATTATTTCGCCAAGCACCAAGTGGACGCCATCGATCTCTTCACGGACAGTTCCTATCTGGTTCCCCTCATCACCTTTTTCCGCGCCCGCCGGCGCAAGCTGGCGGGATGAGCCCCCGCGCACCAGGACCCGCCCTATGACGCCCGGCCGTTGGCTGGCTCTGACCACGCTGGCTCTGGCCCTGGCCTGGCCGGCTTCCGCCCGCGCCTACGAGACCCAGTGGGTGGACGCCACGGTCAACACCCGCCTGGTCAAATGCGGCGAACCGTTTCAGTTCATGCTTACCGCCGGCGCTCGTAACGGCTGGGTGCGCCTGCCCGGGAAAAACGCGGTGCTGCCCGGGATGGAGGTTTTGGATTACCGGGAGCAGGATGTCAGCAAACGTCACGAAGGGTACCTGGCCCGCCAGGGGATTTACCGGCTGGCGGTTTTTTCCATGGAAGAGGCGATTTTGCCCCCCCTGCGCGTGGTGTTCGCCTGGGCGGACGGCAATACCACCGCGGCCGCGTCTCTTCCTCTGCGCGTGGGGATCCGCAGTCTACAGCCGGAACCGGGGTTTGCTTTGATCGATCCCCGCCCACCGCGCCGCGCGCACAGTCTCTGGGGTACGCTGCTGCTCTCCGGCGGGCTGCTGGCCGCCGCCTTCTGGGTGGCGGTGATGTGGAAGCCCCGGCCCCCGAAAAAGCGGCCAGTGCCCCCGGCGCACCTGGAAGCCCTTAGGCGGCTGGAAATGCTGGGCACCTCCCGCAGCGTGGCCGAAGCGCCAAAAAACGAAAAATATTTCACCGAGCTTTCGCACATTATCCGCAAATACCTGGCGCAGCGGTACCAGTTCCCGGCCCTGGAGCTGAACCGCTCGGCCATCATCCGGAGCTTGGTAGAAAAAGGCGTGGAAGCCAAACGGCGCGAATTGACCAACCGCTTGTTACAGGAGACCGACTTGGTTAAGTTTGCCCAGGAACCCGTGGATTTCAAGCGCGTGGCCACGGCGCACGGCCTGGCCCGCGAAATCATCAACCTGACCCGGGAACGGCCAATAACGCAATCCGGGGGAGAAAAAGCATGACCTTTGGATTTGTCTGGGCGTTGCTGCTGCTGGGGGCGCTGCCGGGTGTGGTGTTTTTACGCCAACAACAGTGGGGCCGCCCCTCCTCGGTGTTGTATCCGGAAACACGGTCCGTGCGGGATGTTTTCAGGGGCGGTCGCCGGCCGGGCAGCGGCCTGGGCGAAGCGCTGCGCCTGGCTGCCATCGCGCTCCTGATCGTGGCCGCCGCGCGCCCGCAATGGATACAAAGCGTGCAGCACCAGACGACCAGCGGCCTGGATATGATCCTGGCGCTGGACATTTCCGGCAGCATGTCCGCGCGTGATTTCGCGCCGCGCAACCGGCTGCAAGCGGCCAAGGACGAACTGCGGGCGTTCCTGGCCCGGGAGCGAAACAACCGCCTGGGACTGATCGCTTTTGCGGCCCAGGCCTTTACGGTGTGCCCCCTGACCCTGGACTACCACGTACTGGCCCTGCTCTTGGATCACCTGCAGATCGGCATGACTGCGGACGGCACGGCCATCGGCATGGCCATTGCCACGGGCAGCAACCGCCTGAAGGACTCGGAGGCGCGCACCAAGGTGATTGTGCTGCTTACGGACGGCCGGAACAACGCCGGCCGGATTGAACCGCTGACGGCCGCGGAAATGGCCGCAGCGCTGGGCATACGGATATACACCATCGGCATGGGGCAACCAGGCGGCGCGCCCATTCTGGTGAAAAACGCCGCCGGCGTGGAAAGCGTGCTGCTCGACGATGACGGATCCGTGCACCTGGAGGAAGTGGACGAAAAAGCGCTGCAGCAGATCGCGGATCTGACCGGCGGCCAGTATTTCAGGGCCACGGATAAAAACAAGCTGAAAGCCATCTACACCGAGATCCGCAAGCTGGAGCAGTCCCGGCTGACCGCGAAAAAGTACACCACGCGGAAGGACATCGGGCATTTCTTCATCCTGCTGGCGCTGCTGGTATTTTTCGCGGAACTCGCGGTTTCCCGCTTCCTGGAGCCCCGCATTCCGTAAAAAAAGATGATCACGAAGAGCACGAAGTATAAAAGATGATCACGAAGAGCACGAAGGAAAAAATTAAACACGAAGGACACAAAATAAATGAAATAAGGGAAGGCTAAAGGATGGAATTAAATGCTTTTAACCCTATTTTTCTTTTCTTCGTGCTCTTCGTGATCCCATCTTTTTAGAGGTTTTATATGTTCCGGTTTGGGCATCCTGAATTTCTGCACCTGCTCTGGCTGCTGCCCGGGGTGGTGGCCGGGCTGTGGTGGTCCGCGCACCTGAAGGCCCGGCGTTTGCGCGAGTTCGCCGGCCCGCGTTTGGCGCCCCTGCTGACCGAGGGCAACAGTCCCGGCAAGCGCCTCCTGGGGCACGGGTTGTTGCTGGCCGCGCTGGTCGCCATGATAATCGGCGCGGCCCGGCCGCAAGTCGCGCTCCTGCGCGTGCAGACCGAAAACCAAGGACTGGACATCCTGTTTTTGATGGACGTTTCCCGTTCCATGCAGGCCGCGGACGTTACGCCCAGCCGGCTGGACCGGGCCAAGCGCGCGATGTTTTACCTGACAGACCGGCTTTCGGAAAATCGCATCGGCCTGTTGCCCTTTGCCGGTGTTTCGTTCATGCAGTGCCCGTTCACACGGGACACGGGGGCCCTGAAGCTGCTCATCAACGCCCTGACCACGACCCAGTTGCCCGTGCCCGGCACGGACTTGGGCGGCGCCATTGAGCAGGCGGGCCAGGCCTTTCAGCGCACGGGCGCCAAGCACCGCGTGATCATTGTATTGAGTGACGGAGAAAACTTTGGCCAGAAGCCTACGCAAAAAGTGAGCCAGGCCAAGAAGCAGGGAATTCGCACTTACTGCCTGGGGGTGGGCAGCGAGCAGGGCGCGCCCGTGCCGGCCGCCGGCCACAGCGAAAGCCCGGCGGCCCAGGCGCGCGCCCAAACCCGCCTGGATGAAAAGCTGCTTCGGAAGATCGCCATGCTGGGAGGCGGCACGTACGCACGGCTCACGCCCAGCGGGCAGGAGGAGCGGAACCTGGCCGAAGAGCTGGACCGTCTGGAAAAAATGGAGTTGTTGTCAGAGGAGCACCAGTCTTGGGTGGAGCATTATCCCTGGCCGGCCGGCTTGGCGGCTTTGCTCCTGATATTTGAAATTCTGCTGGGAAGGCGGCGAGGATTCACCTGGCCCTGGGAATTTATCCGCCGCCTGCGAGCGGCAACGCCCGTGCTGCTGCTGGCGCTGCTCCTGGCCGCCCCGGCGGCCGGGGCCACGCTCAAGCAGCACATCAATCGGGGCGTGGCCGCGTATGAACGCCAGGAATTGCCGGAGGCGGAGCGCTTGTTCAACCAGGCCAGGCAGCGCGCCGCCGGCGCGGCCCTGGCGGAATTCAACCTGGGCGGCACGCTCCTGGCGCAGCATAAATACCAGGCAGCCTACCAGGCGTTTGCCCGGGCCCGGCCGCACGCGAAAAAAAGGTTGCTGCAGGATACCTGGTATAACCTGGGCTATACCGCATTTTATCTGGGAATCAAAACCGGCACGGCCGAAAAATGGACCGAGGCCGCGGAAGCCTTCAAACAATGCCTGCTCCTGGATCCCCAGGATGACGATGCCCGGTACAATCTGGAAATCGTCCTGAGGGAAATAACCAAGCGCACGCGTCAGGCCGCCCGCCGGGAGCAACAATCCCGAGGATCGGACCAGGGAAAACAGGCGGGCGGCGGAGCGGATAAACCCGGTCCGGATCGCCAGCCCGCGCAGGGCCGCCCCCGGGACGAAGCCCCGCCCCGGGAAGCGCAGGAAAAAACCAGCCAACGGCAGGAGCAAAAGGGAAAACCCTCCACCTCCGAGCAAGCCACCGGCCGCCGCCAAAAGGGCATGTCACAGGAAGACGCGCTGCGGACCTTGCGCTCTTTGGACGCTGAGGAAAGCCGGGTCCGAAAAAATTGGCCCCAGGACAGCCGGGAACAAACAGAGTATAAAGGACCGTCCTGGTAGGCAACCCAGCCAGCGCCCGAGGCGGTTAGGCGCCGGCTGGGATCTTAAAAATTTTACTATCCCCACCCCTAAATTCCTCATAAAATGGAGGGCATATACAAGACAAGCCCTGCGCTTCAGCGCGGGGCTCCCCCGCCCCCTCTCCCTAGTAGAGATTGTGTCACAACGCCCGTCCTCAGTCTCTAACCCAAACATTCCCCTCCCCAGTCTTTTTGGTGGGAGGGGTAAGGGGAGGGTACAAACCTGGTACATTGTTTACAAACTTGACCGGGCACATGGTTTACAGTTCTAATTGAGGGCAAGGAGGATATCCCTATGCCCTGGAAAGAGACCTGTGCCATGAATGAACGGTTGAAGTTTGTTGCAGATCATTTGGAACAAGATCAATCCATCAGTGAGCTTTGTCGTCATTATGGGATTAGCCGCCCGACAGCTTACAAATGGATTGAGCGATATGATCAATTCGGCCCTGAAGGCTTGTTGGAAAAAGGTTGTGCACCGAAGCATCATCCGAATCAGACGCCTGCAGATATTGAGGCAAAACTGGTTGCCCTTAAAAATAAATATCGCAAATGGGGGCCACGTAAATTGCTGACTCGGCTGAAGAAAAAAGAACCGCATGTGTCCTGGCCCGCGTTGAGTACCGCAGGCGCTATTCTGAAAAGACGTGGATTGACGATACCGCGAAAGCATCGCGCCAGAACTCCACCGTATCAAGGACTCTGTCATACGGGAGCTGCGCCCAACGACGTCTGGGCAGCGGATTTCAAAGGGTGGTTCAAGACACGCGACGGACACCGCGTTGACCCATTGACCATTACGGATTGGTTTAGTAGATATCTGATTTGTTGTCAAGCCCTGGAGAGCACTAAAGGATTGCCCGTGAAAATGCAGTTTGAGCGAACCTTCAGGGAATATGGTATGCCTTGGGCCATCCGAACTGATAATGGGCCACCTTTCGCTAGTATCGGGTTGGGTGGACTGTCGCGGCTGTCGGTGTGGTGGATACGTCTCGGGATCTGGCCTGAACGAATCCGGCCAGGACATCCCGAAGAGAATGGAAGGCATGAAAGGATGCATAAAACCCTGAAAGAATATACGATCAAACCACCGTGTTATACTGCGTGTGCACAACAAATGGCTTTTAATCGCTTTCAACAGGAATACAACGAGGAGCGGCCCCATGAGTCGTTGGAGATGCAAACACCTAGTGAATGGTATCAGACATCGGATAGAACATTTCCCAATCGTCTGCCCGAAATAGAATATGGGCATGACTTTGTGATCAGAAGAGTTCGCTCTGATGGCCAAATCAAATGGCAAGGCAAAATGCTTTTTATGAGCGAGTCCCTGATCGGAGAATTCGTAGGTCTTAGAAAGATGGACGATGAAATTTGGACAATTCATTTTGGGCCTCTCGTTTTGGCAACTTACAGTTCACAGAATCAAAAGCTCTGTAGCTAGTGTAAACTGGTAAAAAGTGTAAACCATGTGCCCGGTATAAACTGTAAACGATGTTCCGGGTTGCACAGAGGGGGGGTTTGGGAATTTTATATTATATGATAAAATAGCCTTCATCCCATAAATTAGGAGGAAATAAACAGATTATGGCCTATCGCTATGGCGAACGAGAACAAACACAAATGCTGCCTCCCAGCGTTGAAGAATATGTCCCGGCAGATGCGCCGGTACGTGTTTATGACGCTTTCGTAGAAGCATTATCATTCAAAGACCTGGGTATGGTCTACAACCCCAACCAAACCGGTAATCCGGAATACGATCCCAAAGCCATGCTCAAGCTGTTGGTCTATGGCTACTCCTATGGAATCCGCAGTTCCCGGCGCCTGGAACGGGAAGCCTGTTACAACTTGTCTTTTATTTGGCTTCTCGGCAGCTTGCGGCCGGACCATAAGACCATCGCTGAATTTCGCCGCCAACATAAACAGACCTTGCATCAGGTGCTTAAACAATGCGCTCGCCTGTGCCTTAGTCTCAACCTCATTGCCGGGAATACGTTGTTCGTCGATGGTACCAAAATCAGAGCCAATGCCGGGTGGAAAGAACAATGGACAAAAGAACGCGCCCGGAAAGCATTGGAAAAAATCGATGAACGCATCACGGCCCTTTTAACCGAGTGCGAAACAACGGATGCTCAGGAAACCGGCAGTGAGTCTTTTATCAAAATCGCCAAAGAACTTAAAGATCAAACCGCACTTAAAACCAAAGTAGAACGGGTATTGGCCGAACTCAAAACCGATGACGATTCCCTCAACACCACAGACCCGGAATGTAAGCCAATGCACAGTAATAAGGGAACGTTTCCCAGTTACAATACGCAACACGTGGTGGATGCTCAACATGGATTGATTGTCCATGCCGATGTTGTTCAAGACGCCACGGACGTCCATCAGTTTGCTCAGCAAATTGAGCAAGCCAATCAAACGCTGGAAAAACCTTGTGCCACCGCCTGTGCTGATGCGGGATATGCCAATACCGAAGAAGAAAACAAAATAGATGCTCAACACATCCAAGTCGTTGTTCCCACAAACATTCAAGCGCGAGAACAGGAAGAAGGCCCGTTTGCTAAATCCAAGTTCACCTATGATGCCGAACACAATGAGTATCGTTGTCCCGAAGGACATCCGTTAACCTATGTCGGCTATGATTCCACCAAGCACAAGCATGATTATCGCATTCATGCCAAAGAGACATGTTTGACTTGCCCTCATTATGGAGTCTGTACCAAATCCCGTCACGGGCGGCGCATCAAGCGTCTTGATCTCGAAGAGATCAAAATTAAACTGGAGACACAATATGCCAGCCCTGAGGGTCAGGCCATTTACAGACTTCGCAAACAAAATGCCGAACACCCGTTTGGCCATCTCCGGCGAAACTTGGGAGTTCAATATTTCTTGTTGCGCGGAGTGGATGGAGTGAA
>JAUXBQ010000277.1 GCA_030619365.1 candidate division FCPU426 bacterium
GCGTTATTGTCAAGGTGGGGGTGATGGTCGGCGTTGCTGAGCTGGTCGGCGTGAAGGTGGCGGTGTCCAGCGAGACCTCGGTCCAGGTCGGCGAAATTGTGGGGGTGGCCGTATGGGTCGGCGTAAACGTGGGCGTGCCAACGCTGAGCCAGATGGTCTCCTCGTGGTAGTGGGACACCCCTCCGGCACTCGAACCGCCGGCATCCTCCTTAAACCAGACGCGGATGGTCTTGATCTCGTTGCCGCCGGTCAGTTGCGCTTGTACAGTTAAAGTAGTGGCGCGGGGTCCAGAAGAAATCCCCCATCTTTCATCATCAGTTGAATACCATGTAGTATTAAAATTAGTATTGCCGGGTGCGGGGAAATCATAACTCACAAGATCCGAGGTATCCACCCGAACAAAATGGGCATTGGGCAGGCTCCAATGGAGGTTTACTGTGGTCTGATCAGCAGTGCTCTCTCCATGGTTAATTAATAGCGCCGGCATTCCCATTTCGGTCAATTCGTAAGAGTAACTCCTGTCCCCCACTGTGTACAACCTTTGCCGTCCGGCATCCAGGGCAATGGCATTGACATTATCGCCGACAAATTCGTCCGGAACCCCGGTAGGGTAATGGCTGGTATCTAAACCCACCCGGCGCAGGTCATTGGTCCCGGCGACGGCCACACCCAAATATAGCTGCTGCCGGGTGGCATCCAAAGCCAGACAGTAAACCGGCACAGTGGCGTCAAAGACATCCTGCACGGCGATCAGTTCGCCCGCATCGGGTAAGGCGTTGTCTACCAGGTCAAAGGTATAGATATTATCAGTATCACTCTCCGTTCCCACATACAGACGATTATTAAAGCTGTCCAAAGCCAGGCTCGTGATATTGCCTGTTCCGGCAGTCTTGGTATTATTCACACTGCTGATATTCCCCGCATCGATCCCCGTACCTCCCACCAAATCACAAGTTCCCACTGCCCCGCCATTGTATCCCACATACAGCTTGTTTCGCGCTGCATCCAGGGCCAAGGCATTCACCTGGTTTTTGGTGGTATGTGTTACGCTGGATAAGTAATCCCCGGCCGAGTCCAGCGTGATGACCATCAAGCCATTTGTGGAATCCTCCAGACCGACGTAGAGCCGGTTGCGTTGCGCGTCCAGGGCCAGCGCCCGCGCCCCGCTGTTCGAGCCGTCATGCCCGGCGCCGGTTGTGATGTCTCCGCTGGTATTGAGTGTGATGACCTGCACCTCGGAAGCCAGGCCGCTTTCGTTGTTGGCCGCATACAGCCGGTTACGCTGGGCATCTAGGCTCAGGCCTTGGATGTCGTCGCCAAAGTCTAAATCATCGATCCAAGTCGTGGTGGTATCTCCCTGGCTGTCCAGCACCAGACAGCGGACATTGTCCATGCCTGAGGCCAGGCCCATATACAGCCGGTTGTGGTGGGTGTCCAGGGCAATAGAAGTACTTCCGGTTACGGAAAGAAAATTTTCTTCTTCTCCACTGATAGGATCCGCTTGTACCGAAGGGGGGGATATCCAGGCGCTGAGGCAAAAAAGCAGCCCAGCCAGGAAAACCATTTGCAGCCTGAGCGAAGAAGTAAATTGTCGTCGTGGACTAGGCACGCGCATTGTGCTTTTCCCCGTGGCTGATGATGTGGAAAAAACAAGGCCCGGAATCTATTCTACCAATTCCGGGCCTTGTTTACTAGAAAATCGTTTCCTAGAAACGGCGCTTCCGGCCGTCGTAGTTTTTTATGTAGTACCCGTGGCCATTGCATTTTACCACGAATTCGTAATGATCATTACTGCCGTTGCGTTCAATGTCCAGGCTTCCGTCTCCTGAACCATCCTCGGCGAACAGTAAATTGATGGTGAGCCCACCGGTTCCAAGGGAAGAGACTGAACAACATGCGCTTTTATTTTCAGTCGAGGCCCAAACGTCGTCCGCGATAATACAATTCCCATTTTCTCTAATCCTGGTATCATACTTACCACCCGGTATAATCAGGATTTTGTCCCAAGGTTGATGTTTTACTTTTAAACCGATAAAGCGGGATACGCCGTTCACAGAATCAAAAGGCTTGAAATCGTATTTCCACTTATAGGTAATAATCGGGGTTTGATTCTCGTAAATATCAACCTCGTGGGAATTAGTCTCCAGGCTCACACAATCAAGGTCCGGGGTCCATGATTCCAATTTATATACATCATTCTTGCCCCAGCCGTCCAGTCTGCCCCCATAAAAACCGCGGCCCATTTTCCAGCGAAAGGGCAATAGGGTGACCTCCGGGTCGCAGCCCGAAGGATTGGTGCCAATGCCCGGGAACCAAGTGTCGGATAGGATGCGGAGCACCTTGTTGACGAGAAAATCTCCAACCCCGCAGCGGACGTAAACGACGAAAAACATGGGGGAATTCACAATACGTTTGACAGTATGAAACACATCTGGATCTTCGAACCACTTGAGGGCTAAATATCTGGCGAAAAAACGGACAAATAGATAGTTCAGCAATCTGCGGTAATGACTGAAATGGTGATGCTGCCAGGCTTTTTTTCGACCCTTTACATAGCCATACCCGTTGTTCCCTCCCGAAGAACCGGCGGCCACGACTTCATCTGGAGCGCTAACACCGTCTGCCAGCACGGCTGGCGCGGCTTGGGGCGCGAGCGCCGCGGGCGCAGTGGGTCCCAAGGTGTTTTTTCCACAACCGGACAAGGTGAGCGAGGCGAAGGCGATTAAGGTTATTACAAGAACATATTTTACCTTTCCATAGTTCATCGCCATACATCTCCCCTCGTTATTTATATAATTATTAATACTTTTCATTTATTGTACTTTTCAGGTTAAGTATAGCATAATTTCAGCAATATGCAAAGTCTATTTTTAAATTATTATTGCAATAATAATATAATATATTTTGTAATATAAGCTAATTCATAGCA
>JAUXBQ010000147.1 GCA_030619365.1 candidate division FCPU426 bacterium
GGCCTGGTTCGGACCCAGCCGCTTGCTGACCTCGTTGACCTCAATCGATATCTGCGACATGGTCTATCCTCAGTGCTTGTTCACCGCAGAGGCGCTGAGTACGCAGAGAAAAACAAAACGAATTAGATGATTCATTAAACTTTTCATCCCTCATTCTCTCTGCGCTCTCCGCGTCTCTGCGGTGATTATTTATTTATTTCCGGGAGTTGGACCTCAATGGTCATGCCCGGTTTGAGAATCTTGTCGGGGTTCGGGAAGACCAGCTTGATGCCATACACCAGCCGTGAGCGCTCGCTGCGGGTCTGCACATTTTTCGGCGTGAATTCCGCCTGGTCCCGGATCACCGCGATTTTCCCGGAAAACCGTTGGTCCGGCAGCTCCGGCAGCAAACCCGTGACCTCCTGACCCAGAGACAACTGCGCCAGCTGGGGTTGTTCTACATATATATAAGCCCAGACTTCGGACATATCGCCCAGGGTGAGCAGTTGCATGCCAGGCGCCACCATTTCACCGGG
Source organism: candidate division FCPU426 bacterium (assembly GCA_030619365.1). Lineage (GTDB taxonomy): Bacteria > Oederibacteriota > JAAXVQ01 > JAAXVQ01 > JAUVAV01 > JAUXBQ01. The sequence continues at coordinate 516 of JAUXBQ010000147.1, forward strand.
TTCCCGGTAAGTATGCAAAACAGTGGCAGCCAGCGGAGCCGTAATCGCGCACCAGGACTTCCTGAGCGCCGCGCGGTCACGGTTAAAACGCAACTGATCCAGATTGGCCCTGGTGAGGGAGCCGCTTTTAAACAGGCGTTGCCCCCGGGCGTATTCGCTTTCCGCCAGAACGGCCGCCAGCCGGAGGTCCTCTCCTTCCAGGGTGATAAGCTTCTGCCCGGCCTGGACCAAATCTCCCTCCTTCACGTCTCGGGATTGGATGACCGAGCTCACGCGCGCGGACAGGGTGACTTCCGTGGCTTCAATGGTGCCGGCGTAAAAAAACGGCCGGGGCCGGACCAGGAACCACACGATCAGGCCCACCACGATTAGCAGGACGATGGGAATGACGATCTTCTTTTTATCTTTCATGATTATTTTTCCTCCCTTTGGGCAAGGCTGTCCAACCTGGCCAGTTGGATCAATATCTGCACGCGCGTTACGGCGTATTGATTGCTCGCCTGCAAGGCGCGTAAATTGGCGTCCTGCACTTCCAAATACCGCGCGCGACCGAGGCGGTAAGCCTGATACATGAGATTTGCCAGCTCCTGGGTTTCTTTCGCCTGCTGGGTATTCAATTTTTGCTCGGCGCGTAATTGCGCCAGGAGGTCCTGGGCTTTCTCCCAGCTCACGCTGAGTTCCCGCGCCGCCTGTTGGGCCTTCTCTGCGTGGGCCGCGGCCGTCTGGGTATGCTCCTCCACTTGCTGGACCACGCGCCGGCCTTCCCACAGGGACCACGTGGCCTGCACACCGGCCACGTTCTGGTTAATTTGCTCCAGGACCGGTCCGTTGGGATAGTCCAGGCTGGTCTTGGCGTATAGCTGAAGGCGCGGCCAGTGCCCGGCATTCGCCGCGGACGCGGCGCGCTGCGCGGATTCGGCCAGCGCCTTGAAAACCTGTTGCCGGGGATGTTGGGCGTCGAGCTGGGCCTGGGCCGCGGGTTCCAGTCGCTGCAGGGATTCTTCCGGCAGATCAAAATACAAAAATACGGTCGGCGGCGCGCTCCCGCGGGGCAGTTTTTTGGCGGTGGCGGGATCCAGCGGAAATGACAAGTCGTATTCCTGCCCACTGCCCAGCAATTTTTGCAGATCGCGCAGGTTCGCGGATAACTGGGTGCGGGACTGCAACAGCAGGCGTTCCCGGAGCAAAACCTCCAGGTGGCTGGAGAGCAGGTCGAGCCGGCTCGCGGCGCCTTCCCGGTTTTTGGCCTGAATATCGCGGTACTGCGCCCGCGCAACCGCGAGCGAGTTATTCGATAACTGTACCTGCTCGAGGGCCAATTGCGTCTGGAAATAAGCCAGCCGGACCTGCAGCGTGAGTTCCTGTTCCAGGGCCTTGACTTCCTCGGTCTTGGCGTCCAGCGCCGCGGCTACGGACTGCCAGGCGTGATACGTCCCGCCGGACGTCCAAATATTCCAGGTAAGCATGGGCCCGACCGAATAATTGGTGTGATCGCCCATGGCGATGGCTGAGGCACCGGGAACCGGCAGGGCGATGCTGGGAATCTCGTCAATGTATTTCCAGGACGCCTCCAGCGAGAGACGTGGCCAGAGCTGGCCCGCATAACTCCAAGACTTGGCTTCCAGGGCTTTCCATTCCAGCTGTTTGGCCTTCAGGGTATGGGAATGCTCGCGGGCTTGTTGCTCAGCCTGGGCCAGGCTGAGCCGGAGTTCGGGTGTCTGCGCCTGAGCCACAGCGGCCAGGGCGACTCCCAGCAGTGTAATGCTTATGAACCGTTTCATGACTGCCTCCTGTTTTTCGGAGCGGCCTTCGGCGAAGCCAGGGTCCTTTTCAACGCCAAGTCAATGAGTGTGTTGATTTTTCGGTCCACCCCAGGCGGTAAGGGTTCGACGGTCGTGCCGGGCGCCAGCGCGCGAAACGCGAGATTGAGCCGCTGCTCGAGAATTGTATCCTTCAGCATGAGGGGAATAAGCGCGTGCTTGATGAAATCATAAGGCTGCTTTATTTTGGTTTGCTCCAGCAGGGCCATGAGTATGCTCGGGCCGACGAGGCTGCTGAGCATAAACGTGATGACCAGCGGCAGGGGAAGGTCCGCAATCAGTTTTTGCTTTTGACACTGCCGGACCAGGTCCAGAATAATCACCGCGTGCCGGGGAACCAGTTCCTCCAGAAAGCGCACAATCTGCTGGTCCCCTTCCAGGATATCACGCCCCAAGGCCAGCAGCAGCTTGCGGTTGGTGCGCACGAATCGGGCGAAATTGAAAATAGCGTTGTACAACCGCTCCTTGGGATCGCGGCCTGCCGCGGCCTCCTGGGCGAATTCCCGGTAAAACTCCTCGTAGAATTCGTCCGCCACGCGTTTTAAAAATTCACCCTTGTTTTTAAAGTGATAGTGAAACATGCCGAGATTTACGCCCGCGCGCCGGGCCACGGCCCGCATGGAAAGGCCGGAGAATCCGGTCTGGGGAATGAGCGCGATGGCGGCTTTGACCAATTTTTCATCGGTGTTTTGTGAGGGCCGGGTCATGGAACCTCCTCCATACAGTTTGTTTAATTATACATATCGTATAACCAAACAAAACTATACATCTCGTATAGCCAGCTGTCAAGCCCCTGGTACGTTTTTTCGGGAAAAATTGTGGGCTGACCACAGATTAAGCTCTCTTTCCCATTCATTGGGAAAATTTGGCAAAAAATGCTATAATTAAACTGTGGGAGTATTTTGTCGCATAACAGATGGTTTTTCCGCTGATCATGGCTTCCAATCCGCCAGTGAGGATGATATATGCTGCATAAAAAATCGCTCCTATCTCTGGTTTTTCTATGCCTCCTGTTCCCGGCCTTCCTGGCCCAGGCGTCCTGGGTGTCGCTCGGGGCCTCCCTGAACGTGACCACGAACCAGGATGCCACCTCGCCCTCCATTGCCCTGGACGGAAATAACTCACCTTACGTGACCTGGGGTGAACAGTTTGAAGTCGCACTTCTGACCAATCGGTATCAAATCGTCGTGAAGTACTGGAACGGCGCCACCTGGGTCCAGCTGGGTGGGTGGCTGAACACAGACTCGAACCAAAGCGCCTACAATCCGTCCGTGGCAATTGATGGTAGCAATTCTCCTTATGTGGCCTGGCATGAAACCGACGGAACGGATTATGACCTGTACGTGAAGCAATGGAACGGGGCGAGTTGAGTGGCGCTCGGGGGCGTGGTGAACGTTGATCCGAACGAAAGCGCTCAGTATCCCTCCTTGGCCATCAACAACACTGATACCCCTTACGTAACGTGGCGCGAAGAGATCGCCGGGATTCAACAAATCTACGTAAAACAATGGAACGGGAGCGGTTGGGTACAAACCGACGGAAGTCTGAATGTGAACCCGGGTATAAGCGCCGGCTTTCCGTCCCTGGATTTTGACGGCAGTAATTCGCCCTACGTGGCCTGGCATGAATCCAACGGCACCACGACGCAAATCTTCGAAAAACATTGGAACGGCAGTGCCTGGGAGCAGGACGGCGCCAGTTTAAATGTCGACATCAATGAAACCGCTAACAAACCCTCGCTGGGAATCAGCGGCGGCGGCGTGGTGCGCGTGACCTGGTCGGAAAGAAGCGGAAGCTGGTATCAAATTTATGCCAAGCACTGGAATGGCAGCAATTGGGAGCAAGCTGGCGGCAGCTTGAACATTGACGCCAACAATACTGCCGGCGGTCCCTCCCTTCCTTCGGGCGGCCTTACGCCGTACATCACGTGGACGGAGGACGGGATCTACGTCAAACACTGGAACGGCAGCAACTGGGCGCAAGACGGCGGGAACTTGAACATTGACGCCAACGAGCTTTCTTCGGGTGCGATGCTGGCGATCAGCAACAGCAATACGCCCTACGTCACGTGGAACGAATTCAGCACGCTCAAAGCCGCGACCCAGATTTATGTCAAGTATCTAGGCCCGGCCGTAAGTCCTACTGATACGCCCACCACGACGCCGACCTTTACCATAACCCCCACCGCTACGCCCACGGCCACAGCCACGTCGACGGATATTCCTGCCGTGGGTACGCCCACCTTCACCCGCACGGCCACCCGGACGCGCACTGTTTCGGCGACTTACACGATTACCGCCACCTCCACCCGCACGTCCACGCCGACTCCGTCCCCCACCATTACTCCCACGCTTACCATTTCCGCCACCCGTACCATATCGGCCACCATCACGCTCACTTCCACGATTACGCCGACCTTGACGCCCGTGCCTGATCCCAGACTGGGCCAGGGGGGCGGCTATGCCGTGCCTAATCCTTTTTTCCCGCATCGGGGACAGTGGACGACCGTTCGTTTTTCGCTGCCAGCTCCTGGCGCGTCCTTTAAAATAAGGATATTGAATGTGAAAGGCCGGCTGGTCCGCACCCTGGAGAACACCCGGGATTGGGATGGCCGAAATAACCGGGGCCGGATCTGTGAAGGCGGGCTTTATCTTTACCAGATCGTGGCCGAGGGCGGACGAATCTCCGGGACCGTGGTGCTGATGGAGGACTAAAACCGGATGCGGGTTGACGGATTGATCTCTTTTTAACGAGTTTTTGCACAGCAAGCTGCCGCGGAATTATGCAAGTTAAAAGAAAATAAACTTAAACAGGCGGGAACAAAATGAGCTTTTTTAAAGGCAAGGTTAACAGAGCTGTTTTTGTGATGATATTTATGGGTTTTTTCCTGGCCGGAGCTTTGCTGGTGTTCGCTTTCGTAACCAACCAGTCGGCGGATGTGGTTATTGGGCATGAATCTTTTTATCAAAAGGGAAGTAATGGTTATGACGCTTCTAACAATAACCTCTATGGGCCTTCTTCGGTCTACACCGATGGCACGAAACTATATATTGCGGACTGCTCCAACAACCGTGTGCTGATCTATAATACTGTGCCCACGGCTAACAATGCCTCGGCTGACGTGGTAGTGGGCCAGCCTAATATGATTTCTAGCTCCATCAATCAAGGAGGCAGTGTTGCCGCCAACACCCTCTATAGGCCTTATTCGGTCTACACCGATGGCACCAAACTTTATATCGCTGACTATTTCAACAACCGGGTGCTGATTTATAATACTGTGCCGACAGTTAACAATGCCTCGGCCGACGTGGTTGTGGGCCAGTCCAATATGATCTCCAACTCCATCAATCAAGGAGGCAGTGTTGCTGCCAATACCTTATACTGGCCTCAGTCGGTCTACGCCGATGGCGCCAAACTATATATCGCTGACTATGTCAACCACCGGGTGCTGATCTATAATACTGTGCCAGCGGTTAACAATGCCTCGGCCGACGTGGTAGTGGGCCAGCCCAATATGACCTCCAACTCCCACAATCAAGGAGGCAGTGTTGCAGCAAATACACTATACTATCCTAATTCGGTTTGCACCGATGGCACCAAACTATATATCGCTGACTATGTCAACCACCGTGTGCTGATCTATAATACTGTGCCGGGTGTTAACAATGCCTCGGCCGACGTGGTAGTGGGCCAGCCCAATATGACCTCTAACTCCGCCAATCAAGGAGGCGGTGTTGCCGCCAATACCCTCTATAAGCCTTATTTAGTCTATGCCGATGGCACCAAACTATATATCGCTGACTATGTCAACCAGCGTGTGCTGATCTATAATACAGTGCCGACAGTTAACAATGCCTCAGCCGACGTGGTAGTAGGCCAGCCCAATATGACTTCCAACTCCCCCAATCAAGGCGGCAGTGTTGCCGCCAATACGCTATACAATCCTTATTCAGTCTACACCGATGGCACGAAACTATATATTGCGGACTGCACCAATAACCGTGTGCTGATCTATAATACTGTACCAACGGTTAACAATGCCTCGGCCGACGTGGCAGTAGGCCAGCCTGATCTGACCTCCAAGACCTCCAATCAAGGCGGCGGTGTTGCCGCCAATACCCTCTTCTCTCCTCATTCAGCCCACACCGATGGCACAAAACTATATATCGCGGACCGCTCCAACAACCGTGTGCTGATCCATAATACTGTACCAACGGTTAACAAGGCCTCGGCCGACGTGGTTGTGGGCCAGTCCAATATGACCACCAACTCCGGCAATCAAGGCGGCAGTGTTGCCGCCAATACCCTCCTTCAACCTTATTTGGTCTACACCGATGGCGCCAAACTTTATATCGCGGACACCGGCAACAATCGGGTGCTGATCTATAATACATTGCCAACGGTTAACAACGCCTCAGCCGATGTGGTAGTGGGCCAGCCCAATATGGCCTCCAGTGGTATTAATCAAGGCGGCAGTGTTGCCGCCAATACGCTATACAATCCTTATTCAGTCTACAC
>JAUXBQ010000060.1 GCA_030619365.1 candidate division FCPU426 bacterium
CTGGGGCTGAAAATGCTGGTGTTGCCGGTGAAACTCACACATCGGGCGCACTATACCGTGTCCTTTACCGTGAGAGAGGTGATTGCCGCCAAACCGGTATTGCTGAAGGTGGATTTAGTCGGCGTGGGGTACGATTCGAATGAGCAGGAGTTTCAAATGCCGTTGCCGCCCGGCACGCGTGACCAGGTTGTTCGTGAGATCCTCTATTCCGGCAAGGCGGCCCCGGCCGAGGCCTCGCTGCGAATATTTTTCGACGATCCCGCCCAGGTAACCATCAGCAACGTGGAAATTATCGGCGAGCGGCGGACCGTGCGGCGGGATTTCAAACGCGCGTTAGGGGCGGGTTTCCTGCTGCTACTCGGTTTGCTTTGGTATTACCGGCGGCAGTTGCCGGACCGGAGGCCATTGAGCGGGGAACAACGGGTACAGGCAGCGGTGAGCGTGATTTTCCTGATACTTCTGGCCATACCCATGGTGCAGAAAGAATTGAAAGTATTTGACTATACCCCCTTGAACGAAAACCGGCGCAAGCTCGAAAAACCCGGAGGAAAATTACTCTTTAAAATATACACCGAGGGGACCGAGTATTCGAAAGCCTATGAAAAATATTTTAATGACCACTATGGCCTGCGCGATATCTTCATCCAATTGAAAAATCAGATGGATTTTAATATATTCAAAAGGTCGGACAGCGTGATCATCGGCCGGGACGGTTGGATGGAATACAAAGACGTCGCGGCGGTCCAGGAAATTCGGGCGGAGCGGATGACACCGGAAGACTGGCAAATAGTCCGGAGGCATACGGAGCAGTTCCAAGCTTACTTGCAGGCGAAGGGGATCATCCTGCTCTGGCTGCCCATTCACATGAAGTTTTCAATTTATCCGGAATACCTGCCCTACAGGATGATTTCGCGCCCCCAGCGGACGGCGTTTGACCGGTTAATCGGACAGTTCGACGCGAATCCGGCCTTCGAGTATATTGACGCCCGTAAGCTGCTGCTAGCCGGCAAAAAAAAGCATCAGGTTTTTTATAAGACGGATTTTCATTGGAATGAAATCGGCGCATTTATTGTGGCCAAAGAAGTGGTTAACCGCTTGGGGTGTTTGTCCGGACGGCAGATTCAATGGACGCATCCCCTGGACTATGAGAAAAAGCCGGGGTTTGACGGAGGCATCAACCGCTATCTGGCGGTTTTTTATCCGCCCCTGGAAAACAAGATAGAGTTGAAACCGACCTGGGAAAAGCGCGGCAGCTTCCTGGCTCCCGAACCGCCCTTCAGCCTGCATTACCGGGCGCAGGCCCGGGCTGGGGAAACGCTGCTGCCTAAAACCCTGGTGATCGGAGACTCCTATTCGCATTATTACTTTGAAAACAACGGTTTTTATGAATACTTCCAAGAAGTGTATCTGCTTCACAGCGACCACTTGCCTGACCTGCCGCGCTATCTGCCAGAGGACGTGCGCTATGTGGTTTTTCAATTTATTGAAGTCGCGGTTGGCGGCAGCTTCTGCAATCCCGATTATTGGCCGCAAGGGGTCCTGCCCGACACGCCTGCCAAGGCCCGACAGGCTGCGGGCGCTGGTAGTGGCCGCTGACTGAAGTCCCGCGGATTTTCCCGAACCTGTTCCATTCTTCCGCGCTGGGAAATATGCTCAGGTCAACGAGTGTTATATAACCCTATTATTTAAACTAAATACTCGACTTTAGCAGATCGAATTTTGCCATATGCGATATTCGACAAGGCGGGTGGTCTGTTTTTACCAAGTCTTGCGCCCTGGTTGGGCTTTTGCTGAAATGACAACGTTTTTCTTTATCCACCTCTTGGGAAAGACAGACCACGTGCCTTGTCGTTCCGGCGCGGTGGTGTCACACGATTCTGAAATGTGGGGCATGGCCGGTCTTTGGAAATCTGGAATGAATTGGTTTGACGACCGTTTGGCAGAGTGTTAATATTTCTCTTTAAAATTGGCGTTTTTAATATGTTAGCCGTGAATTCCCTGCCTGCGCAGGGCAGGCCCTGCTTTTCAGAGCGGGGAAATCGAATGAAAATCGAGGTTCTGGTTTGAAACGCTCTCTACAATATTATATAGATTTAATTTTAGTTTTAACCCAGAAAGACCTGCATGTACGCTACAAGAGCAATATTCTGGGTTATCTTTGGTCAATCGCAAACCCGTTGGCTTTTGCCTTTGTGTTTTACGTGGCGTTTCAAGTCATTATGCGCATTAAAATGGAGGCCTACGTGCTTTTTCTCATTGTGGGCCTCTTTCCCTGGCAATGGTTTTCCAACTCCCTGGCCACAACGACCACGGTTTTTTTGGCCAACGCGGGTATTATCAAGAAAGTGAATTTCCCCCGCAACGCCCTCCCATTTTCATTGGTGTTGCAGGACATGATTCATTTTCTTTTTTCCCTGCCCGTGATCGTGCTTTTCCTGCTGATTTATCACAAGGTTCCGCACTGGTCCTGGCTGATCGGGATTCCCATTATGCTGGTGATACAATTTACATTGACCTATGGGCTGGCGCTGTTTATTTCCTCGATTAATCTCTTTTTTCGGGACATGGAGCGATTGGTGGGGATTTTAATCACCCTGGTTTTTTATTTCACGCCGATCCTCTATCCGGTGAGCATGATTCCGGAAAAATACCGGCCCCTGATCATTCTCAATCCCATTAGCCCTCTCATCCTGGCCTGGCGAGGCCTCTTTTTCGAGGGGCGGCTCGAGTGGATGTACATGCTGATCAGCCTGGGATATGGCGTGGTGGCCCTGTTCGTGGGTTACCTGGTTTACCGCAAACTCGCCTGGAAATTTGCAGAGGTATTATGAGCCAGCCAACCATTATCTTTTCAGGCGTGGGCAAAAGCTTCCCCCAGTACCACCAGATCACCGGGGGCATCAAGCGTTTCATATTCAACCTGCCCCGGGCCTTGCGTACTTTCAAGCAGGCACGCTATGAAGTCCTGAACAACATCAATTTCGAAATTCGTCCCGGTGAAGCCTTCGGCATCATCGGCAAAAACGGGTCGGGGAAGAGCACGACCTTGGGACTTATGGCGGGCGTCATTGCACCCACGGTTGGGCAGGTAACGGTGCGGGGAAGGATTTCCCCCTTGTTGGAGCTGGGTGCCGGCTTCAATCCGGAATTGAGCGGCCGGGAAAACATTTATCTGAACGGTATTCTTATGGGTTTGACCCGTCGTGAGGTCAAAAAGCGCGAAGAGGACATTGTCGGATTTGCGGAGCTGGGGGAATTCATCGATCAGCCACTGCGGGTTTATTCCAGCGGCATGTTGGCCCGGCTGGGTTTTTCGGTCGTGTCTTCCCTGGATCCGGAGATTCTGCTGGTGGATGAAATCCTGGCGGTGGGGGACATTGATTTTCAAATGAAGTGCCTGAAACGGATGCTGGATTTCAAGCGGCGGGGCGTCACGATTGTTTTTGTCTCCCATTCCCTGCCGAGCGTCAGGGATCTGTGCGACCGGGTGCTCTGGATCGAAGATCACACCGTGAAAAAAACCGGACCGGTCCAAGAAGTGCTGACCGAGTATGCGGCCAAATGGGCCGAACCCTACTCGACGGCCGACTGCCAGTAAAAGCAATTTCCGCGCGGGCGCGCGGCGCTTTCGCTCAAGGGCCAGGCAAGAATTGACGGCCTGTCTCAGGCTGGCTGGTTTAAATCGAATGGAAGGTCCCCAACCATGCTTGTGCAGGCCCGGAAGTCAAAGAACGGCCAGAGAACCCATTCCCCGGTTGTCAGCATTATCATTCCCGTCTATAACCAAGTGGACTTTACCCTGCGCTGTTGGCGCTCGCTGCGCAAGCACACGCCGGAACACCTGTACGAACTGATATTCATAGATAATGCGTCGACCGACCCCACGCCCAGGCGGCTGGCCAAATTAAAAGGGAATGTCCGCGTAATCCGCAATCCGGTCAATCAGGGATTCGTGCAGGCGTGCAATCAAGGTGGAGCCGTCGCCAGGGGTCAATACCTGCTCTTTCTCAACAATGACACGGAGCTGCGCCCGGGATGGCTGGAAGCCATGCTTACGGCGATGGAGCGGCGCGAAGATGTCGGGGCCGTCGGGGCCAAGCTGGTTTATCCTGACGGCAAGCTGCAGGAAGCAGGGGGGCTGATTTTTTCGGACGGCAGCGGCTGGAATTTCGGAAAAAACGACGATCCGGCCAGGGCCCTCTATAATGACCCCTGTGAGGTGGATTATTGTTCCGGGGCCTGCCTGCTGGTGCGCAGCGAGTTATTTCGCCGGCTCAAAGGGTTTGATGCCCGTTACGCGCCGGCCTATTATGAAGACGTGGATTTATGTTTTAGCCTCCGGAAGCTGGGATACACGGTCAGGTATTGTCCGGAGGCAGAAGTCATTCATTACGAGGGAGTCACGGCAGGAAGGAAACTGTCGGAAGGGTTGAAGCAGAATCAAGTCGTCAATAAAACCAAATTCGTTAAAAAATGGAGGGCCGTCTTGGTCGGCCAGGACTCCAGCCCGGACCAAACCGGGCGCCCCCCGGTCACCGCGAGCCGGGAGCGATTGAACGTCATCAAGTCGGCTAAGGCGGATTCGCGGGAGACCAGGCGCAGAAGTGTCAACGAAGTTAATATATTGGTCGTGGATCCCACCCTGCCTTTGTTTGATCGGCAAGCTGGGTCATTACGCCTTTTGAATATTATAAAAATATTTCGTCAGCAAAAATGTAATGTAACTTATATCGCGCGCGAAGGCACAGCCGGAGACAAATACGCCAAAACGTTGAAGCAATTGGGCGTCGAAGTCTATGCCTGCGATCCGGAAAAACTTGCCCAATTGGGCCGTTTCAGCACCCTGCCGCCGCTAGATCTTCCCGGAATTCTACGGGAGAAGTTTTACCATTACGCGTGGCTTTCGTTTCATCAGATCGCGGAACAGTACCTGCCGGACATTCGCCGCCATTCTCCGCATACCAAAGTGGTCATTGATACAGTGGACGTGCATTTTCTGCGGGAAATGCGGCAGGCCAAAATCGAAAAATCGAAAACCCTGTTCGCCCAGGCCCGAAGGACCAAGCAGCAGGAATTAGCCATTTACCGGCAGGCGGACAAGCTGATCACGGTGACAGACGAGGATAAAAAGATCTTGAGTAAGAACGGCTTGCCGGAATCGCGTATAGGCATCATTCCCATTATTTACAGTGTAGATAAACACATTCCGGTATTTGACCAGCGCCGCGATATTGTCTTTGTGGCTAACTTCAATCATTTGCCCAACATCGATGCAGTGAAGTATTTTTGCAATGATGTTTTGCCCAAGGTAGTGGAAAAAATACCAACCATCAAATTTAACGTCGTGGGTGTTAATCCCCCGCCGGAGCTTAAGCGCTTGGCTGGCAAACATGTCGTTTTGACCGGCTATGTGCCCGAAATCAAGACCTATTTGCATCAGTGCAAGGTATCAGTGGCGCCCCTGCGCTTTGGCGCGGGCATGAAGGGGAAAATCGTGGAAGCCATGAGTTTTGGCCTTCCCGTAGTGACCACGCCGGTTGGCGCCGAGGGCATGGGTCTGGAAAACGATAAAAATATTATAGTCAGCCGGGATAGCCAATCCCTGGCAAACGCTGTGATCAACCTGTATACCGATCAAGCGCTATGGGAAAAAATATCGCGCAACAGCCTGGTCCATGTCCAGCGGCATTTTTCACCCGAGGCTGTGGGGCGCAGGCTTGAGGTAATAGTCCGGGCGGCACAAAAACGCAAGGCGGAAGTCCGCAAATATTACCGCGCGACCCAAAGGAAATCGTCCCCCGGCCGGCACTTTTATCGCGATCACCTGTCCCGCGTCGAGAAGGATCTACGGGAAAAGAATATGACCCTGAACATCATTTCCACCTCGCACGGATATCGATTTCTTGGCATTTATTATTACTGGCGAGACCGCTTGTTGCCAATAGGCTCCCGTCGCCGACGATTTGTGAGAATCATTTTTAAAACCAGCATAGAAAGGCTAATGGTGTTTTGGCGCGGCATTAATAAAACTGCTGCGCAAAGGTGACGGACGTATTTTTACCGTCGCGGCCCACGAAGATACAAAAATATCCGGAGGCAGAAGAGTAATGATCACAAATTGGTGGCGGACGATAACCAACCGGGCATTTACGGGAGGACAGAAGCGCGTCCCGGTAACGCCCGTATGGATTCCGAAAACCGAAGGAAAAAGGATAAAAAAATGCAATATATGCGGGGGCAAGACCCATTTCGACCTGACGCGTCCCATTGACAATCTGCGGGAAACGGAAGTCTGCCGGCAGTGCCATGCCATTATGCGGAATATGGATGTTGCCCAAGTATTGCTGCTCAAAGCGAGCCTGGCACTCACCACCTCGTTACGCGAGGCCGGGATAATCCTGGGACAAATGAATATTTTGGAACTGGCCCACGGCGGCGCCATCGGCGGGGTGCTCTTGGACGTGCCGGGATATCAATCGTCGGAATATTTTGATGACGTTGAGCCGGGGGCCTGCAGCGCGGCTGGCATCCGCTGCGAAGATGTTCAGGCTTTGACTTTTCCTGAAAATCATTTTGATTTTGTGATCAGCCAGGACGTGTTTGAACATGTTCCGGATATTAAACAAGGGTTTAGTGAAATTTGGCGGGTGCTCAAACCCGGCGGTTACCATGTTTTTACCATCCCCTATCATCGTAATACCCCCCACAGCGTGGTTCGGGCAGCGATGGTGGGAAGTGAAATTAAGCATATATTGGAACCTGCCTATCACGGTGACCCCGTACGATCGGAGGGAGCGCTCGTATTCACGGATTTTGGGCAGGATATCCGCGTCATCCTCACCGGCTTGGGATTTGACGTGGAACTGTATGAACATTATTACCCCGCACCGTCGGGGGGATATAATGTCGTGTTTTGCACGCGGAAAGCTCAACGGGAATGATCATGCCAAACAGACAGCGGAATCAGCCAAAAAAAATACTAGTGATTATCCCGGCATATAACGAAGAATCAAGCATTAAACTGGTCATAGCGGATATTCGCCGTGTCATGCCTACTGCGGACATCGTGGTGATCAATGACGGGTCTCAAGACCGGACCTCGGAATACGCCAAGGCCACGGGTCGCGCCTGGGTAGTGGACTTGCCGGTGAATGTGGGAATCGGGAGTACTGTACAGACCGGTTTTATCTTTGCCCGCCGGCAGGACTATGCTTTCGCCGTCCAGTTTGATGGTGACGGACAGCATAAAGCCGCGGAAATCAGGACGCTACTCACCGCGTTGCGGCGGGAAAATGCCGACGTAGTCATTGGATCCCGCTTCTGCGAAGACCGCATAGGATTTAAATCGAGTTTTACCAGGCGAATCGGCATTAAAATATTCGAGCTGATCAATTGGCTTTTCATTCGTACACGCATTACGGACAATACGTCAGGGTTCCGGGCGTACAACCGGAAGGCCATCCGTTTTCTCGCGGAGCATTACCCGCATGATTTTCCCGAACCGGAAGCCGTGATCCTTCTCGGCCGGAATGGGTTCCGGCTCCGGGAGGTCTATACGGAAATGTGTGAGCGCCAGGGCGGCCGTTCGTCCATTTCCGGCCTAAAATCGATATATTACATGATCAAGGTTTTACTGGCGATCATGATAAATATGATCCGGCCGAAAATCACAAGGAGCTGATGAGATGAACCTGGACGTCAATATCAATATTATCCAGTATATCGCCATCGCGGGTAGTGTGCTGTTTATCCTCTTTATCATCGAGTTAATCCGCAAAAAAGCATTGCACGAGGCTTATGCCATATTATGGCTGGTTTTCGCGCTTGTCTTTCTGTCGCTCTCCATTTGGCGAAAAGGGCTGGAGATTGTCTCCGGTCTTATCGGTATCTCTTATCCGCCCGCGGCCTTGTTCCTGACGCTGATGATCGCTATGTTTTTAATCTTGATACAATTTTCGATTGTGATCTCGAAACTGAGTGAGAACAACAAGAAAATAAGCCAGGAATTAGGTTTGCTCAAAATGGAGATGGAGCAGCTTCGGAAAAAGCAAACCAGAAAACGCAAGTAACCGGAAAGACAATCCTCGGGAGTGTAACATGAATATCAGCCAGGCCTTGGCCGAACCGGAACTAAAAGGACTTGATATGGAAAGTCCGGAGCGGATCAAAATACACGCTAAAATATTGTCTCGCAAAAAGATGATGAGGAATGTGTTTCATGAATTTTATAAAACCTGTATATCGTTAGACCATAAGTATTTTGGGGAAGTGTCCGGACAACGCGTGGAATTGGGGGCAGGCGTCAGTCTGTTCAAACACTATTATCCGGAGGTTAAGATAACCGACATTAAGCCGGCCGGGCACCTGGATGCGGTTATTGACGCGCAAAAAATGGATTTCCCGGACGCGTCCCTGAGGTCCTTGTTCGGGCTGAATTTTTTTCATCACCTTCCCGATCCCAACCTGTTCTTCCAGGAGTTTCTGCGCGTGGTCCGTCCCGGTGGCGGGTGTGTGTTGATTGAACCCTATTACGGTCCAATGGCCGGCTTTATGTACAAAAGGCTCTTTGCCACCGAGACGTTTGACAAGCGGGATATGCAGTGGGAATCCAGCGCACGCGGCGCGATGCTCGGCGCCAACCAAGCCTTATCGCATAATATATTTATCCGGGATCGCAAAAAATTCGAACGGCTCTATCCGGATATTGAGATCGTACTGGCCAAACCCATGACAAACTATCTGCAATATCTTATTTCCGGCGGCTTAAATTTCAAATCTTTGTGCCCGGACGCGCTGACTTGGCTTGTGGTTTTAGGGGAGAAGCTGATATACCCGGTGGCCAGGTTGTTGGCCCTGCACTATGTGATTGTTTTAAGAAGAAAAGCGTCGAATCATATTAAGGGAAAACCGGAGAAGGTTTCCGGCATTTCACGGGGATAGCACACCATGACCGAATCGATCGGGGACAGCCCATCATTAAAACCCAGGCATATTCAGGATGACGAGCTTGGCCAAGAGCTGCAGCGCTTCTGTGACCAGTTCGCGCATTGCGTGCCCGACCCCGAGTTGCTGGCCGCCTACCGGTGTGCCAACGCAAAAGTCTTCGCGCACGCCGCCGGACAGGAGCACGAAGAGCAGAAAATAATACTGCGTAAAGCGCTGGCCGCGAAGCGGGATTTGGAAGCCCTGGAATACGCCTGGCGGTTGGGCTGCCACGACAATATTCTCACCAAAAAGGTTCACATCTTCATGTATTTGCTGGAAACCTCCCCCGATCACTATAATAAATTTGTGAATGAAAGCAAGCAACGAACAACCGCCTACGTTGTTCTCGGTTTCCAGGGTCTTCGTTCGGCGCTCAAACTGTGCAAGGGATACATCAGTTTAATAAGCTTAAGGGCTGGTGTTTAAAGCATGCTGTATGATGTCATTGTCGCAGGCTCGGGCGCGGCGGGAACCTGGGCGGCGTTCGGCGCGGCCCGGCTGGGATTGAAAACCCTGGTGGTGGACGTAGGCCTGCAACCGAAACCGGAGAGGCGCCTGGAGCAAAATATATTTGAATTGCGGCGCACGGACATAAACCAGCGTCAGTATCTCATCGGCGATGAGTATGAAAGCCTGCATAACCTCTACCAGCCCTATTTAAGCCCGAAGTTGAAAGCGCCCCGGTACCGGTATGTCATTGCGGAACCGGAAGCAAGCATGCGCATAAAGAAAGAGGGATTCGATGCCCTGCAAAGTTTTGCCTATGGCGGTCTGGCCAGCGCCTGGGGGGCCGGCACCTATCGTTACGACGACGATGATTTGCGGAAATTTCCTTTCACCGCCTCCGAATTGGATCCGTATTACGATGCGATTACGCGGGAGATCGGGATAACCGGCACGCAGGATGATTTGCAAGAGCATTTCGGGTCCACCGCAGGACTGCAAACCCCGCTTAAACTGGACCGGCTGGCGCAGCGTTTGTTGAACACGTATCAAAGAAAAAAGAAGTATTATAATGCCAGGGGAATCAAGCTTGGCTATCCGCGTTTGGCGATTCTCAGCCGCGCGCTGGGTGATCGCACGGCGTGCGCGTATGATAATTTGTCGTTCTGGCAACCGCAATTGCCCTCGATTTACTCACCCGCCATGACGCTTGACCAGTTGCTCAGGGATAAAAAAATAGAGTATTTGCGTGACCACCTGGTTATCAGGTACTCGGAATCGGATACCGAGGTTTCCGTGGAAACCTTGTCTTTGAAAACGAAAACCAAGACCCTGTTAAAAACGCGCAGATTCATATTAGCGGCCGGCGCCCTCAACAGCGCTAAAATTGTCTTGCGTTCCCATGACGATTACCAGACTCAATTACCCTTGTTGGAGAATCCTACCAGCATGGTTCCCTTGGTCAGCCCCTGGCACATCGGGCAGCCGGTGGAAAGACAAAGCCATGGTCTGATTCAATTGAACCTGATTTACCAAAGAGCCCCGGGAGAGGAAAAAGTTCAGGCAAGTATTTACGGGTATTCGTCCCCCCTGGGGTCGGACGCGGGCATGAATTTTCCCTTGGCAATAAAAGCCGTGATGGCCAGTTGTAAATATGTCTTGCCGTCCATGCTGATTGTACAGCTTTTTTATGCGGATTCACAAAAACCGGGCAACTACGTGCAATTGGCCTCAGACCAACGCCTCGTAACCCGGTATGAAAAGAGAAAAAACCTGGGAAAAGTGGAAGGGGAGATCATTCGCACCTTCTTGCGGGCCGGCCTGGTCTCCCACTCGCGTCTGGTGCAATATCCGCCCCCGGGCAACGGCATTCACTATGCCGGCACGCTGCCCATGACCGAAGATTCCACGCGGCCATATACGACCACCCCCCAGGGGCGACTCGCCAAGAGCCAGAAGGTCTACGTCGCCGACGCTTCGATATTTCCGTGTTTACCTGCCAAAAATCACACCTTGACGATTATGGCCAACGCTTTAAGAACAGCCTATAACGTAGCGGAGACTTTGCGTCCATGAAAATAGTCATTATTAGAGCCGGCCAGGTAATAAAATTATCAGCACGATGGTTGGGTGTGACAACCGGCTACTTTTTGGTTTCCTTTTTTTTAAAAACCGTCAGGCGCCAGGTCTTAGCTTGCAGGTCGTGGGTTTCCTTGAGTTTGCCTAAAAAATAATCATGCTGTTCCTGGGTCAGATACCATTCCTTATGGTTGTCAGTTATGACATAATCGGTGTGAGTATAATGGATGGGAAAAATGAAGAGCTTCTCTCTTTGCGCGACATGTCCCAGGGCTTGCTCAAAAGCGGAAACAGAGGCGTCGTGCGGAATTTTCGCGAGCGCCTGCTGGCTGAGACGGTCGTCGTCTGAAACGAAATGAACCTGCTTGTGCACGGGGAAAAAACTATAAATCACATTACAGGCGAGGCCTGAGATAAGGAGCAATACGCCAAGAATGACGGCGCCATGGCTAATTCTCCATTTGGCACATAAACTCATAATGTTCTTAACGCCGAGAATTGCGGATAGGTAGATGAAGGGCAGAAGTCCGGAGTTGTATTGCCCCCACATCATGGTCTGGGCGTGATTGGAAGTGAGCAGATTCTGCGCCAGTCCGGCGCTGGTAAGCAAGATGGCCGGAGAAAAAATAGGAATAAATAAGACGGGCAGGAACAGTTTCAGGATATAAATTAATTTTGCTTTCGTAAAGATGGTTTGAAGAATAAACAAGGGATTGAACAATAAGGTTTTGAAAATGGCGGATTGGGTTTGACCCAGGTTGGAATAATATCCGAAAAAGAAGTAGTTTCCTTTGGCATTCAGCTTGGGTATCAGAAAATAGAAAGTGCAAAAAAACCAGAGCAACCCTATAATTCCGGTTAAGAGGCCAATCTTTTTATTTTTTTCGAAGAAAAAAATATAGATTCCGAAGAAAACGGTATATAGGGATACCGCCTCCTCTGTCAACAAGGCCAGTACTACGAAGATAAAATATAGAGGCCACATTTGTTTTTTAAAGAAATAAAAAGCGAATAAAACCAAAGGAACACTAAAGGCGATGGGGTGGAAATCAACGAGTGCGATTCCTGCCAAAGCCGGGTGCAGAAGATAGGAGAGCGCGAAGGCGAAAGCGAGAAAACGGGTTTTTAATATC
>JAUXBQ010000157.1 GCA_030619365.1 candidate division FCPU426 bacterium
CAATGCCATTTATTACATCGACAAATTCGGGCATGTGATTCCGCTCAAGCACGGCAACGCCAGCGAGGTGGGATACGTCAAACATATCGCCTTTAAGATCCCCAGCGATGTCAATTATCTGAATCATGTCCGCAATTTCATCGTGGGCATCACCAGTGAAGAGAATATTGAAGAGGAAAAAATTTCCCAAATCGAGATGTCGCTGGACGAGGCCCTGGCCAACATCGTCGAACATGCTTATTCCTTTGATCCCTACCAGGAAATTCAAGTTGAAGCTTGGCTATATTCTGATAAACTGGAGATTGTTTTGCGCGATCATGGCCGCTCCTTTGATAGCGCCAACACCCCTGTGCCCGACCTAAAAAAGCACATCGAAGAGCGCAAAGTCGGGGGCCTGGGACGCTATCTCATTATCCGGTTCATGGATGAAGTGGCATACCACAGCGACGCCCATACCAATGAACTGAAGATGATCAAGCGGTTCTAAGAGGTGCCGATTTTGTTTCCCTTGAATAATCCCTTTCTGCAGCGGAGTAAGTTCGTGCTGGTCGTCGTGGCCAGCGTGGTGATGGTCGTGGGTTTGGTGGGCATAGCCCTGCTCGGACTGCGCCTGGAGAACCGCTCCCTGGGCACGCTGCTGTTCGCGGTCAGCGCGCTGTTGATCGTGCTCACGATATTAATCAATCACCTCATGTTTTCCCAATTGTTCAAGCCGATCCAGGTGCTGATCCGCGAAACCGAGGAAACGTTGAAGGGAATGCGCAAGGGCGGCATCTCGCTGGTGCGGGACGATGAGATCGGCCGTCTGGCGAATAATTTCAACCAGATCGTGCTGGACGCCCAGATGAAACGGATCGAACTGGAAACCTCCAACCGCGAACTGGCCTCCCACGCGGAAATCATCGAAAAGACCTACCGTGAATTGGACAAGAAAGTCTATGACCTCTTTACGCTGTTCAATATCGGCAAGGAACTGAATTCCACCTTGTCGGTGGACTCGATCATGAAAATTTCCTGCTTCACCTTCATGGGCCAGTTGGGCATCACGACCATGACCATCTGTTTCCTGGAAGGCGCGGACAACGAGCAGCACATGAAAGCCGTTTACCTGAAAGGCCTGCGCAAAGACCCCCAACGGCCGCCCACGGTCAATACCAGCGAGACGTTTCTGAATTATCTGCGTCAGAAGGAACAAGCCGTGGTTGTCGCCGAATTGGAGGGGAAAGCGGAGTTCAAGAACGAACTGGACTTTTTTGTGGCCTATAAAGCCGACCTCATCGTGCCCCTGATGGCCAAGGACCAGATCATAGGCGTTATGCTGATGGGCAAGAAGCTCTCGGGCGATAAATTCATGCAGGGCGAAAAAGACTTCGTCAATACCCTGGCCTCGCTGTCCGCCCTGGCCCTCCGGAACGCCCGGCATTATGAGCAGGCGATCACGGACGCCATGACCAAGCTCTTTTTGAAACGGTACTTCCAGATTCGCCTGGACGATGAAATCAAGCGCGCCGACCGCTATCATAACCGCGTCACGCTGCTCATGAGCGACATTGATCATTTTAAAAACGTTAACGACACCTACGGGCATACCAAAGGCGACGAGGTGCTCATTGCCGTGGCCAACGCGATCAAGGAAAACTTCCGGGACGTGGACGTGTCCGCGCGTTACGGCGGCGAGGAGTTTTCGGTCATCATGCCGGAAGTGACCAAGGAAGACGCCATGATCCCGGCTGAACGCCTGCGCAAAGCGGTGGAAAGCATCCCCTTTGTTTTGAACGGCGAAAAAGTCAAGGTCACCCTATCCATCGGGCTGGCGGAGTACGACACGGACGCGAAAACCTCCCTGCAACTGGTTGAAGCCGCGGATGCCGCCCTGTACCGGTCCAAAGAGAATGGGCGCAATCAAACCTCCCTGGCCTGAGAGCTGACAGGATGAGCGCTCGCCAGGCGACCAAGAAAAAAACAACTCCCGTGCCCTGGGGCAAGTGGCTGGCCGGCTTGCTCCTGCTCATTCCCGGTTTTTTCGCCACCCTGGTGCTTGCGCGGCACTTGGGTCGTTTTCAGTTCGTCACCCCCGTACAACTGGCTTTTGTCACCGGCGCCGGTGTGTATCTGGTTATTCACCTGCTGCTGTGGAAACCGGTCTTCATACACGTCATGGGGCACGAGCTGACGCATGCGTTCTGGGCGGTCATGCTGGGTGGACGGATCAAATCCCTCCTGGTTTCCAAGGAGGGCGGGCAGGTCACGCTCTCCAAGACCAACTTTTTTATCGCCCTGGCGCCTTATTTTTTCCCGCTCTATACTTTTATCCTGCTGCCCATTTATTTCATTGCCGCGCCCAAATTTCATCCCGTGCTGGCTTTTTTTATCGGGATGTCCCTGGCTTTTCACGTGGCGCTCACCCTGTTTTCGCTGCGGGACCGGCAAAGTGATATCAAGCAAGTGGGGGCTTTTTTTTCGCTCTCTTTTGTGTATGTGATGAATCTGATCGTCATCGCCCTGGTGCTGTCCGTCATCTCGCCCGAGGTCATTACGCTGGGGTCGTTTTTTTTCGAGAGCTGGCAGTTGTTCGCGAGTTTTATCCTCTGGGCATATGACTGGATGGCGGTCTGGCTGAATACCTGATGGAGCCGTACTCACCACCGCCGGGGCGGGACGACCGCGGGCCCGGGATGCGGTTGCGAACCCCAAGCGAGGAGTTATCCCTTGTGACGCGTCGAAACCTGATTCTGGCCATAGCCGGGGGACTGCTGGCCGCATTGGCGTTTCCCAATCCCTGGTATATCGGACTGACCTGGGGCGGGGGATTCCTGGGCTGGGTTTGCCTGATCCCCTTGTTTGCCATAAGGGAATCCCGTGGCGGAAAACATTCCGCGGCTTGGGGGTTTCTCTTTGGATTTGTTTTTTTCGGACTCTCCATCATATGGATGGCCGGGATGCGCTCCATGCACCCCCTGGGCCCCATGGCCTGGGCGCTCCTGACCGCCTACCTTGCGTTATTTCCGGCATTGTTTCTCGTGGGCTACCATTTTTTGCTGAGCCGGGGTCTGGCGCCCTGGAGCGCGGCCGCCGCGCTTTGGGTGGGCCTGGAATTTCTCCGGAACCATTTCCTGTCAGGGTTTCCCTGGGTGTCGCTGGGATATGCCCATTATCAAAATCCGCTCATGTTGGCCTTGGCGCCGGTAACCGGCGTGTGGGGCGTCTCCCTGCTCGCGGTCCTGGTCAATTATGGATTGTACTCCCTGCTGAAACGGATTTGGCCGGCGGCCGGTGGTCAGGAAATTTGCTGCCCGGCCGCGCCTGAGCCGGCCGGAACACGCCGTCTGCGCTGGTTGTTATCCGGCCTGCTGGGCGCGTTCATTCTGGGCGGCATGGGGTATGCGCAATACCAGCTTCGCGTGCACCCGGGTTCCAGGCCGGTGATCGTGTCCGCTTTGCAGGGCAATATTGACCAGAATCAGGCCTGGGACCTGGCCTATCAGCGATCCACGTTAGAGACCTACCGGAACCTGGCCCAGGCCGCCCGGGAGGCGGGAGCCCGTCTGGTGGTTTGGCCGGAAACGGCATTTCCCGGCGTTTTCAATATGGATAAAACCATGGCGGATACGGTACGACAATGGTCCTGGGAGGGCAGGCTGGCCCAGGTGGTGGGCAGCGACGAGGTGATTAAGGACGACCGGCTGGGATATCTTTATTATAATTCTTTGTTCCTGCTGGACCAGGATGGGAAATCCACGGGCAGCACGTCAAAAAAACATTTGGTGCCGTTCGGGGAGTACGTGCCGTATAAGGATTCCCTGCTCTTTTTTATTCATAAAATCGTCACCCGGTACGGCGGCGCCGGGTTCACGCCCGCGCCGGAACGAAGGCTCCTGCCCTGGCAAGAGGAAAACCGCCGCATACCCATCGGGGCCTTGGTGTGTTTTGAGAGTATTTTCCCGAGTTACGCGGCCCGCTTGTCGCGCCGGGGCGCGGAACTGCTGGTGGTCGTGACCAATGACACTTGGTTCGGCAATTCAGCCGCGCCCGCGCAACACGCCGGTTTTTCCGCTTTTCGGGCGGCCGAGACCGGTCGTTATCTGGTCCGCGCCGCCAGCACGGGCATCTCCGCCGTCTACGACCCGCGCGGCCGCCTGCTGGCCAGCCAGCCGCTCAATACCCAAGGCCACCTGACCGTGCCGGTCCGGCCCCGAAAAATATTAACGCCGTTCACCCGGCTGGGGAATTGGATTTGCTGGATTTGTGTTTTTGTGATACTCTTTGATTTTCTTCCTGCGATTTGTATGAAAATTACTCGTTTTCTCCGCCGCGGCGCGAAGAAGTGAAGCGCCCGGGCCAAGATTTTTATTGAGGGGGTTGGCTTGGATATTCTAATCGTGGGATCTGTCGCGTTGGATGACGTAAAAACTCCGGCCGGGCAGGTGAAAAACGCCCTAGGCGGCTCGGCCACCTATGCCTCCCTGGCTGCCAGTTATTTTGCCCGTCCGGGCGTCGTGGGCGTGGTGGGCCGGGATTTTTCGGAAGACCACGTTGTCCTCTTACAGAAGAACGGTGTGGACTTGGCGGGGTTGGAAAAATCGGAGGGGGAAACCTTTCACTGGGCCGGCCGTTACGAGGGTGATATGAGCAGCGCCATTACCGAGGATACGCGGCTCAACGTGTTCGCGGACTTTGATCCGAAAATTCCGGACAGCGGGGCACGCGCACCGTTTGTTTTTCTGGCCAACATCGATCCAGTGCTGCAGGCCCGGGTTTTAGATAAGATCCGGGATCCCCGCTTCGTGCTTTTGGACACCATGAATTTGTGGATCGAAACCAAGCGCGAGGCGCTGCTGGACGTCCTTCGCCGGGTGGACATGGTCGTGGTCAATGACGCGGAGGCCCGCCAGCTGTCCGGCGAGAGCAACCTCATGCGGGCCGCGCAGTGGATTCGCCGCCAGGGACCCCGGGGCGTGGCCTTGAAAAAAGGGGAACACGGCGCCTTGATATTTTGGGAAGATACACTCGGTGTGATCCCGGCCTTTCCCCTGGACCAGGTCCAGGATCCCACCGGCGCCGGGGATACCTTCGCCGGGGGGCTGATCGGGTCGCTGGCGCAGAGCGGCCGGCTGGATGCCGAAAACCTGCGGTCCTCCGCGGCCGTGGGCGCGGTCATGGCCGCGTTCACTGTGGAAGCGTTCTCCGTAGGCCGCCTGGCCAAGTTGACCTCCGCGGAGATTCAGGAGCGTTACGCGCGGCTCCGGGACTTGATTCAACTAAGGACGTTTGCTTGGAAATTATCCCGCGCTTGATGGAACGTGCAAACCCCAGGCCGAGGGGCGACCGGCCAGAAGGTGATTGCCATGGAATCCAATAAACTCGACCGCATCCCGCCTTATGTTTTAGCCAAGGTTGTGGCGGAGACCAAGGCGGCCCGCATCCGGGGAGAGGATGTCATTGATTTCGGAATGGGCAATCCGGACCTGCCCACGCCCCAGCATATCGTGGATAAATTGACCGAAGCCGCGGCCAAGCCCCAAAACCACCGGTATTCCGTGTCCCGCGGGGTGTTCAAGCTCCGGGAAGCCATCTGCAAATGGTATGCGCGGCGTTTTCAAGTGGACCTAAACCCGGACACCGAGGCGATCGCCACCATCGGGGCCAAGGAGGGCATTTCGCATTTTATGCTGGCCCTGCTGAATCCCGGGGACTCTGTGATCGTACCCACGCCCTGCTATCCCATTCACGCCTATTCCGTGGTGCTGGCCGAGGGGAACGTGCTGGGCATTCCGTTCCAGCCGGGGGAGGATATTTTTCCGCAGATTGCCGAGGTGTGCAAGAACTCCCGGCCCAAACCCCGGGCGATCCTGCTGTCCTATCCGCACAATCCCACCGGCTCGACGGTTTCCCTGGGCTTTTTTGAAAAAGTGGTGGAACTCGCGCGCACGGAAAACCTGCTGGTCATCCATGATCACGCCTATGCTGAACTGTGCTTTGACCAGTACCAATCGCCCAGCCTGCTGCAGGTGCCTGGCGCCAAGGATCTGGGCGTGGAAATGTATTCCCTTTCGAAAACCTACAACATGCCCGGTTGGCGCGTGGGATTCATGGTCGGCAACGCGCAGGCAGTGGCCATGTTGGCCCGGATCAAGAGTTACCTGGATTACGGCATGTTCGCGCCCATCCAGATCGCGGGGATCTGCGCCCTTAACGGCCCCCAGGCGTGCGTGCGCGAGACCGTGGGCGTATACCGGTCCCGGC
>JAUXBQ010000315.1 GCA_030619365.1 candidate division FCPU426 bacterium
CAATTCAGAAATTGCGGGAAAAAGCCATTTATGGATGAAAACTATTTAATGGTCGAACCATAATTTTATCCGTTACAGGATATTCTTCTTTTCCGGGATATACGACCCATACATAATCCAGGGAAAGATCTTTAACCGCAATGTGCATTGATTTTGTGATCTTAGGCGCTTCATTGAATTTAAATTCAACACCATAGCGCTTTCCTTTCTGAAAGAACAAAAGGTCAAGTTCCGCCCCGCTATGGGTGGCCCAAAAATATGCTTCAGTCGGGTGTATAATTTGCAACACCTGTTCCAGCGCAAATCCTTCCCAGGACGCGCCCAGTCGAGGATTACCTGTCAGGCTATGATAGTCCGGTATATTTAACAGGCTGTGCAGCAGTCCTGAGTCTCTGAAATATATTTTAGGGGATTTCACCTGGCGTTTGCGCAAATTTTCGTGCCATGGCTGAAGCTGACGGACCATGAAGGTGGCTGTGAGAATATCAAGGTATGATCGGACCGTTTTATCGCTTACCCCCATTGATCTGCCAAGCTCTGAAGCATTCCATGTTTGACCATGAAAATGGGCCAACATTGTCCAGAATCGCCGCATTGCTGTTGAAGCAATTGTAATGCCCAGCATTGGAATATCACGCTCAAGAAAAGTTCGTATAAATCCATCTCTCCATGCCCGGCTGTCAGACTCTGAGGCAGCCAGAAAAGAGCGGGGAAACCCGCCCCGAAGCCATAATTGCTCAATATTGTTTATTTCCTGAATATTGAATCCTGCAAGCTCAATAAATTCAACCCTGCCGGCCAGTGTTTCGGAAACATTCCTGATAATGTGAGGAGAGGCGCTGCCCAGAACTAAAAAATGCTGCCGGTTTTCAGGTCTGTCCACCAAGACCCGCAATATATTGAACAGTTCCGGCTTGATTTGAATTTCATCAAGAATAATCAGTCCCTGAAGAGAATTGAGCATCAACTCCGGATTTTGTAATCTTTGTTGATCTGCCGGCGATTCCAGATCAAAGTAGTGGGACTTATGCTGCTTGCCGAATATATGCGCGAGTGTCGTTTTTCCACATTGCCTGGGGCCAAGGAGCGCCGTAACAGGAGATCTTTTTGCGGCAGTTGCAAGAGATGCTAAATAATAGTCTCGTTTAATCATATAGCCATATTATCATTGAAAATTCGGAGTGTCAATCCGAGTTTTCAATTGTGATAATAGTAATATAACGTTAATGCTTTTGCTGCTTTATGGTGAATCTGCCTGTTTTGGCGCGGATTTCACGGATTACACTGACTCTTAGACCTTTGCCTTTGAAGTCGGGGAGGTATTAGCTTGACTAACTCCATTTTGTTTTTTTTATTGGCAAATGAAAGTGGAGTTGGAACATCGTATGAAGGGGTCAAATCTTTGATTGACTTGCCTTTTGAATAGGGAACGTTGGTCGTTTAGTTAGTTTATAAGCTTATCCCTTAAATCTCTGTTCTGGTCATACCAGTGAAACTGATGAAAACTATATCTCTTCTGCTTTTTTTAGAGTTACATCAACAATTGAATCGCCTATCCAATAGCCGCCATCCCGCATAGCCTGCAACGCGGCGCCAACATTACGCAACAACCCGCGTCTTTTGGCTTCAACCAGAACTCTGGCTGAGCCGATAACGTGCAGTCCGTAAACAGTACGTGCAATCTTTCTGGCTTTGCGCTCATCAATCAGGACAAAATTAGCATTTAACTCTCTGGCAAGTTCAATCACAGCAGCCTCTCCGGAATCAAGAGATGTCTCCAATAAAGGGTCTGCCGGGCTGGAAAGTGTTTTAACCTTTATCCATTTTATCTTCCTGTAATTTGCCAATCCGACATTTGTGATTCCACCTTCCAGAATCTCCTTATGCACCGCTTCCGGTACAGCAATAAGTTTAAAAAGATGCCGAAGGATATCAATGCGATCAATCATTGAAAAAGCTATGAGAGGACCTGTATTGCAAATCATCTTGCCGTTCATATGTCCATATCCGCAAATTCAGCATCGATTTCTGCCTGATCCCATCCCACGCTGGCCGTGCCATACTGCTGGCAGTTCAGCAAAAATTTTACGCGCGATACTCCTGCTACTTGTGCGCCCTGTCCAGATGTAAAACGTCCCATTTTGTACAAAATGGCCTTTCAGGATTTA
>JAUXBQ010000127.1 GCA_030619365.1 candidate division FCPU426 bacterium
CGAAAGGGTCGGATACATCGGCCGGCTGCGGAATCTGGCCAAGAGCGTGGCGCAAAAATACGTGGAACACCGGGAAGCGCTGCAGCATCCTTTGCTTAAACACGCGTTCGGGCCAAAAACGATAGACCAAACCCCGGGCCACGCAGTAAAAAAAGCCGCGTCCAAATCCCCGGCGCGCGGCAAGCCCCAGGCCCGTCCTTCGAAAAAGAGAGCCAAGGCGGTTGCCAAGAAAAAATAGGGGTCGCCGGTTATCCCTGAAAGGCGGAAGTCCTTCCAGGGTGTTTTAACACTGTGAGGAGCAAGCAAAATGAGTTCTGACCATAAAATTTCCGGGCGAATGGATGCACTGCTGGAAATCGGGTGCGAGGAGATACCGGTTGATTATATTGACACGGGCAATCTGTTTGCGGTTAAGACAAACGTAGACAGTCTTTTACGTGGAGAGTTATTGGACTTCAAAGACTTAACACTAGAGGCCACCGGAAGAAGACTGGTTTTTTTAATCACATCACTCAAGGATCATCAAAAAGATGATAAAAGAACCAATGGCCCTCCCAAAAAAATTATATATGATTCAGAAGGGCGTTTAAGCCAGGCGGGTGAAGGTTTTCTGCGTAAATGGAATTTGACTGAAAAACAAATTTTGTTTACCGGCAAAGACGAAAGAGCTGAATTCACGATCCCGGGTAAGCCGGTTTTAGATATCCTACCTGAAATATTTCCGAAAATTTTTAAAGAATTTCAGTTCCCCAAAACCATGCGCTGGGAAGCCTCTGGCGCCCGTTTCGCCCGCCCGGTGCGCTGGATTGTGGCCCTCTACGGAAAAGAAGTCATTCCTTTCACCTTTGCGGGCGTGACTTCCGGTCACAGGACGCAGCTCCACCCTATGCACAAAAACCGCACGGCCATAATTCCCAACGTGTCTCAGTATGATCACATTTTGGACCAAGGCCAGGTACTGCTCTCGATCGACGTGCGCCGTAAAAAACTGCAAACCATGCTCGAGGCGGAAGCCCGTGCCCGGGGAGGCCGCCTGGTGGCGGACGCGGCCCTGCTGGACAAAGTCAACATGATGGTGGAATGGCCGGGCCTTCTTTCCGGGCGCATTTCCGAAGAGTTCATGAACATCCCGCGCGAGATTCTCATTACCACCATGCGCGAGCACCAGCGCTATTTCGCCGTGGAAGACCAGGCGGGCAATTTGCTGCCTTGCTTTTTAGCGGTCCATGACAATCCCCTGGCCAAGGTGGATACCCTGCGCCCGGGGTGCGAGCGGGTGCTGGAAGCCAGGCTCAAGGACGCCCAATTCTTTTACCAGGAGGACATGAAGCATCCCCTGAGGGAGTTGGTTTCCATGCTTGAACGGGTCCTATGGATCAAGGGGTTGGGCAACCTGCTGGACAAGAGCCGGCGCCTGGAAGGCTTGTGCGATTGGCTGGCCGAGCAACTGGAGCCGGGAAGCCGGACCACGGTCCAGGAAGCGGCCCGCTTGTCAAAAGCCGATTTAATCACGAACATGGTGCAAGAAAAGGAGTTTACTTCGCTGCAGGGCATCATGGGCAGCATCTACGCCAAGGAACAAGGCCATGATGCGGTCATCGCGCAGGCCATTCGCGAGCAGTATTTACCACGCTGGGCGAACGACGCTTTGCCCGCCACGCCGGAAGGCAAACTTTTGTCCCTGGCGGACAAGGCCGACCACATCATCGGCTGCTGGGGCGCAGGATTCATTCCCACCGGCGCCAAGGACCCCTACGCAGTGCGGCGCGCGGTCCAAGGCTTGATCGCAGTCACCCTGGACACAGGCTACCGTTATTCCTTGCGAGCCATGCTGGACCGGGCCCTGGAACAATTCCCGAATTTTACCGATAAGCGGGAGACCATGGTCGCGCAGGTGGTCAACTTTTTTCAAGGCCGGCTGGAGGGAGAATTGTCCGGCCGCGGAATTGCCCCTGACCTGATCCAGGCCGTACAGAACGTGTGGTGGGACGACCTGACCGCCCTGGTGAGCAAGACCGAAGCCCTGCACGCCTTACGGACCGAGGCCGGGTTTAACGAAAAAATAAAGACTTTTTCACGCGTGGTCAATATTCTGCCCAAAAATACACCTCGCCAGTTGCCGCCCGAAGAGGAGGACTTGCCTGTGCGTACTGAACTCATGCAATCCCAGACCGAACAGGATTTATATGCCTCCAGCCGGGAAGTGGGGCACGCGGTGGCCGAGCTTTCCCAGGCCGGAGATTTTCAGGGCGCATTCGAGCGCCTCTCGACCCTTAAAACCGTGGTGGACCGTTTTTTCGATGACGTGCTGGTCATGGCCGAAGAGCCGGAGATTCGGGAAAATCGTTTGAATTTGTTAACGAATCTGGCACGCCAAATCTGGTCCTTGGCTGATTTTTCCAAGCTCGTGGTCAATACTTAACCCGCGACCATTACTAAAATAACACCCGAAAAAAACTTGCGAAAACGAAGCCCAGTGTGATACAATCGCGCCAAATTTGCGCTTTTATTCATAGAAAGCGGACACTTTTATTCAAGGAAGGGGAAGACAGTCAAGATGGCACAAAAGTCCAAAACAACGGCTGACAAGAAAAAATTCGTTTATTTCTTCGGAAACGGCAAGGCCGAGGGCAATGGCACCATGCGCGACCTCCTGGGGGGCAAGGGAGCGGGTTTGGCTGAAATGACCAACGCGGGCGTTCCGGTGCCCGCGGGGTTCACGATCACCACGGAAACCTGCAACTTGTATTATGATAATAAACGGAAAGTGCCGGCCGGGCTGGATGCTCAAGTCAACGTGGATCTGTCCAAACTGGAAAAAGCCATGGGCAAGAAATTCGGAGACCCCAAGAATCCCTTGTTGGTCTCGGTGCGTTCGGGCTCCAAATTTTCCATACCGGGCATGATGGATACCATACTTAATCTCGGCTTGAACGACGTGACCGTCCAGGGACTGGCCCGCAGCACGAACAACGACCGGTTCGCCTATGACAGCTACCGCCGCTTCATTCAAATGTTCGGAAGCGTCGTTTTGGAGGTTAAAAAAGATAAATACGAACACGCCCTGTCCGCCAAGAGGAAAGAAGCTGGCGTGGAAAAAGACACGGAACTCACAAGCGACCACCTGAAAGACATCGTGATGATTTTCAAGAAGATTACCCGCGAACAGGCTGGCAAGGATTTCCCCCAGGATCCCATGGAGCAGTTGACCATGGCCCGCGACGCGGTCTTCAAATCCTGGAACAACGACCGCGCCATTTACTACCGGAAAATGAACGATATCCCGGGCAATCTCGGCACGGCTGTGAATATCCAGGCCATGGTATTCGGCAATATGAGTGATGATTCAGGAACGGGCGTGGGTTTTACCCGCAATCCCTCCAACGGCGAAAACGTGTTTTACGGAGAGTACTTGCCCAAGGCCCAGGGCGAAGACGTGGTCGCCGGCGTGCGCACGCCGAATCCCATTGCCAAACTGCAGGACGCGATGCCCGCGGTTTACAAGCAACTGCACGGTATCACCAAACGCCTGGAAAAGCATTACCGCGACATACAGGACTTTGAATTTACCTATGAACGGGGCAAATTGTTCATGCTCCAAACCCGGACCGGCAAACGCAACGCGCACGCGGCCATCCGCATTGCCGTGGAAATGGTCAAGGAAGGCTTGATCAGCAAAGAGGAGGCGGTCCTGCGGGTGGAGCCCAAGTCTCTTGACCAATTGCTGCATCCGGTCATTGATCCGGATGTCGAGGTCACGGTTCTGGCCAAGGGCTTGCCGGCCTCTCCAGGCGCGGCGGCCGGCAAGGTGGTCTTCACGGCCGAGGACGCAGTCCACTGGGCCGAGGAACTGGACGAGGACGTGATCCTGGTCCGGGAAGAAACCTGCCCGGACGACATTCACGGCATGGAAGTGTCCAGGGGTATTTTGACCGCCCGCGGCGGGATGACTTCCCATGCGGCCGTGGTGGCGCGCGGCTGGGGCAAATGCTGCGTGGCCGGTTGCGGGGACGTCCGGATTGCCGAAGATGGGAAATCCTTTGAAATCAACAGCAAGGTGTTCAAGGAAGGCGATTGGATCTCCCTGAACGGCGCCACCGGGCAGGTGCTGGATGGCAAGGTGAAAACCAAGGATCCCGAGCTGTCCGGAGATTTTAACGTGTTCATGCAGTGGGCGGACCAGTTCCGGAAAATGAAAGTCCGCGCCAATGCCGATATCCCGCGCGACGCCAACAAGGCCCGGGAATTCGGGGCCGAGGGCATTGGCCTGTGCCGGACCGAGCATATGTTCTTCGCCCCGGACCGCTTGGAGCACATGGAGGCCATGATAATGGCCGAGGACGAGGAAGGCCGGCGCGCAGCGGTGCAGAAACTGCTGCCCATGCAGCGGTCTGATTTCAAGGGCTTGTTCGACAGCATGCGCGGTTTTCCGGTCACGATCCGGCTTTTAGACCCGCCGTTGCACGAGTTTCTGCCCAAGCGCGAAGAACTCATGGTCGAGGTCGCCAAGCTGGAGGCGACGAATCCCGGCGCGCCGGGCCTGGCTGACAAGAAAAAGGTCCTGGCCCGAGTCCAGGAACTGCATGAGCTGAACCCCATGCTGGGGCATCGCGGCTGCCGGTTGGGAATTACCTATCCCGAGATCTCCGAGATGCAGGTCCGCGCCATTGCGGAAGCCGCGGCCGAGTGCCACGCGGAAGGGAATAAAGTGGTCCCTGAGATCATGATCCCCCTGGTGAGCCATGTCCGGGAACTGAAGGACCAGCGCAAGATCGCCGAACGTGTGATTAAAGAGGTTAAAGCTGAGAAGGGCGTCCAATTCAGTTGCATGATCGGCACCATGATTGAACTTCCCCGCGCGGCCATTACCGCGGACGAGATAGCCACCCAGGCGGAATTTTTCTCTTTTGGCACCAATGACCTCACGCAGACCACTTTCGGTTTCTCGCGCGATGACGCCGGCAAAGTCATCAAGGCGTATGAAGAGAAAAAGATCTTGGAAAAAGACCCTTTCCAGACTATCGATGTGGATGGCGTGGGCGCCTTGATCGTCATGGCAGTGAGCAAGGGACGCCAGACCCGCCCGAACATCAAACTGGGCATTTGCGGCGAGCACGGTGGTGATCCGGCGTCCGTGAAATTCTGTTACCGGACAGGGCTGGATTATGTCTCCTGTTCACCCTACCGGGTGCCGATTGCCCGCCTGGCAGCCGCGCAAGCCGCGCTGGAAGCCAAGAGCAAGGCGACGAAAAAACCAGCCAAGGCCGCCGTGAAAAAAGCAGTGCAGAAGGTGGTCAAGCCTGTGAAAAAGCCGGCCAAAAAGGCGGCTAAAAAAGGAAAGTAAATCAGTATCACTAAAAAAGCCCTGTCGGCCAAAACCGGCAGGGCTTTTTTTATGTGCGAGTAAGAATCATATTTGTCCTGATTAAGTTTAAAGATTACCACGAAGAGCACGAAGAGAAAGGCAAGGACACGAAGGAAAATC
Source organism: candidate division FCPU426 bacterium (assembly GCA_030619365.1). GTDB lineage: Bacteria > Oederibacteriota > JAAXVQ01 > JAAXVQ01 > JAUVAV01 > JAUXBQ01. The sequence continues at coordinate 5,486 of JAUXBQ010000127.1, forward strand.
GGGAAAAAGAAAAAACCTATATTTTTATTATTCTTAGTGCTCTTAGTGAACAGATTTCGTGTCCTTCGTGATCCGCTTTTAAAGGGTAGTTCGTGGTGAGAATTGAATTAAAACATGGGCGGGCGATCGTCGCCTGCGGGCGCCGGCGTGGGCAACTGGCCCGGATGCGTGGGCGCGATCCGGTCCTCCAGCCCCTGCCCGGTTGTGGTCGTGGTTTTCAAATCCACCAGATCAGGCGAAATGTTCAGTTGAAAGGAACCTTCGAGGTCCAAGCTGCCGGCGTCGCGATGTACGTCGCAGGGCAGGGTGGGCGCGGTGCCAATGGCGAACGCGCCGGTGACCACGTGCCGGTCGCAGGCGGGATTCGGCACCAGGCCCGAGACATTGCAGAATTTCACGGTTTCAACCGTTTCGGGACAGACGAATTTTTCCGGGACCCGTTCTTCGTAAATTTTCAGCATGAGTTTGGTCCAGATGGGGCAGGCCACCTTGCCCCCGGTGATATTCTTACCCAGGCTGCGGTGTGAGTCCAGCCCCAGCCAGACCCCGGCTGCGTATTCGCTGGTGAAGCCGAGGAACCAGGCGTCGGAATAATCATTGGTCGTGCCGGTTTTTCCGCCAGCCGGATACTTGAAACCCAGGCGACGGACCGTGTATCCCGTGCCCCGGTTGACGACGTTTTCCAGGAGGTTGGTCATGATCGCGGCCGTGGTGCGGTCCAGAACCTCTTCGTGGAAGGGCGTGTTGTCCTCCAGTACCTCGCCGTTGTCTCCCTCCACTCGCAGAATACTGATGGGCTCCACGTGGACGCCGCGGTTGGGGAACGTGCCGAAAGCGGATACGAGTTCCAGGAGATTGACCTCCGAGGCGCCCAAGGCCAGGGTCAGGAAGGGTTTCAGGGGACTGTGAATACCCATCGTCTGCGCCAGTGTGATTACGCTCTGGGCGCCGATTTTATCCAACAATTTGACGGTAACCACGTTGCGGGACTTGGTCAAAGCCGTGCGAAGCGTGGTGGGGCCGCGGAATTTGTTGGAAAAATTTTCGGGCTTCCAAACCTTGCCCTTGTCATCTTTAAAAACCACGGGGGTGTCCAGAATAATGTCCGCCTGGGTGAAGCCGTTGGCAAACGCGGTAGTATAAATGAAGGGTTTAAAGGCCGAACCCGGTTGGCGCTGGGCCTGTACCGCACGGTTGAATTTGCTGGTCTGGAAATCCCGGCCCCCGATCATGGCCCGGATCTCGCCGCTGCCAGGCTCGAGCAAAATCAAGGCGCATTGCACGATTTCAGGAGCCTGGCCCGGCAGGGTCTCCATGCGTTCCTGAATCAGCGCCTCGGCTTCCACAATACCTTCATCCATGGCCGCCTGGGCCAGACGCTGCAGTTCCAAATCGAGGGAGGTATGGACCTGTAAGCCCGCCTGGTAGATGGCCGAACTGCCGTAGCGGGCCTCCAGTTGCTGACGCACGTATTCCACGAAATACGGGGCTTCCGAGACCTCGCCCGAGGATAAATGGATCGACGTTAGTTTGGCGCCCACCGCGGCCTCGATGCCGATGTAGCCCAGGCGCTGCATCTGGGACAAAACCAGATTCCGGCGGGCCACGGCTTTTTCCAGGTTACGGTAGGGACTATAGGTATTGGGCGCCCGGGGCAGCCCGGCCAGCATGGCGCATTCCGGCAAATCCAGCTCATGGATGTGCTTGCCGAAATACGTCCGGGCCGCGGATTCGACGCCATGCGCGCCGCTGCCGAAGTAAATCTGGTTGAGATACATTTCCAGAATTTCCGGCTTTTTATACGTGCGCTCGATCTGGAACGCCAGGATAATTTCCTTGATTTTCCGGGGGATGGTTTTTTTGCGGGTTAAAAACATGTTTCGGGCCAGTTGCTGGGTGATGGTCGAACCGCCCTGTTTGTATTTTTTGTGCATGAAGTTGACCATGAAGGAGCGGATGATTCCGGTAAATTGAATGCCGAAATGCTTGTAAAAATTACGATCCTCAATAGCCAGAATGGCATGCTGCAAGTTTTCCGGGACGTCATCCAGGCTGATCAAGGTGCGTTGTTCTGAAAACAGCTCAGTGATCAAACGTCCCCGCACATCGTACACCTTGGTGGAGAGCGAGGGCTTGTACGCCTTCAGGTCGGAGACCAGGGGAATTTCGCC
>JAUXBQ010000009.1 GCA_030619365.1 candidate division FCPU426 bacterium
AAGCCGCTTAAACAAAGGCTTCCCAGCGCCATTAAAAAGGAGGGAAAAAACAAAGTGATTACCAAAACCCAAATGCTGACAAAACTTGCGGATGCGACTGGATTTAAGAAAAAAGAAGTCCAGACCGTCCTCGACGCTCAGAACGATCTGTTGTACAAATTACTCAAGAAGGATAAGAAGTTCAAACTGCAAGGGCTGGGGATATTCGCGGTAAAGCGTCGCAGGGCTCGCACGGCGCGCAACCCCCAGACAGGCGATCTGGTCAAGGTTCCGGCCAAAACCGTGGTCCGTTTTCGGGTAGGCAAGGATCTGAAGGACAGTGTATTGAAATAAGTAGGGAACGGTCCCCCGACCGGAGGGGAATATCGATCCGGGATTCCCTTCGGTTGCGAACGTTCCTTACGGTTTAAATTAATATTTAAACGGCTGCTCTTGTTAAAAAAGGGGCAGCCGTTTTTTATTGCGCCTGGTCCTTGAAAAAAAATTAAAATGCCGTAGAGACGCTCGGCCGTGCGTCTCTACTTCTCGCTTGACATATTCCCCTCCAAACATTATACTGCCAAGCATAAGCTACGCTATTTAGGATAATAGGAGTCCAACCGTGACACGAAACCCTTTTCGATATGGCGAGGCAGTTGGGGGAGATTATTTCACCGATCGTTACCGTGAAAGGGAATTATTGCTTTCCGAACTCGCGAATGGTCACAATGTTTTGCTGACCAGCCCGCCGCAGTTTGGCAAATCCTCCCTGGCGCGCAAGGTGATGTCCGAATTCGAACATCGTGGCGTGATGTCGGTATACATTGACCTGGAGCGCGCGTACTCACCGACCCGGTTTATCGAAATCTATCTGGCCGAATTATTGCGGGCTGCCTTCCGGCAGGCCAAGGAGTTGCGCACCCTCATTCAGGACCTGGACCCGGAGGTCAAGCGCGAGTTGCTCCTGAAAGTCGAGAACAATGACGAGTTGGTCCTGGACCTCACGGAGGGGGCGAATATCGACGCCATGGCCAGCGCGGTCATGGAGTTGGCGCAACACACCGTGAATTATAAAAAGCGTCCCTGCGTGGTGTGTTTCGACGAGGTCTCGTCCGGCGGGAACCTCCCGGCCGCGTTGCGAAAGCGCTTTTTCGAAGTGGCCGACAATCACGCCGGGGTGGGTTATTTGCTGGTCAGCCTGGATCCCAAGCAGAAAAACGCAACCCGGGATCTGGTGCATCTGGGATTGGAGAAAATCGAGGAACGGTACATCAAGGCCTTTATCAAGACCCGCTTTGAAAATACGGGGTTTCGCATCGTGGAACCGATTATTGACGAAATTCTTGAAATTTCCAACGGGCATCCGCATTACACGCAGATGATCTGCCGTCAGCTCTGGAACCAGGGCATCAGCGGCAAGGTGATCACCAACAAAAACCTGGCACAGGCCATTGAGACCATTCTGGAAGTCAACGGAGAATTTTTTACCGCGCTGTGGGTCGATCTCTCCCTTCATCAAAAAAACCTGCTGTTGGCCATTTGCCGGGGCGGCGGACAGAAAATATTCTCCCAGGACTACGTGGTCCGCTTTGGCCTCGGCAGTTTTTCTACCGTGCAAAAATCATTAAACCGGCTCCTGTCCCGCCAGCTGTTGGAACGGCAGGGCGAGACCTATGTTATCCGGGACATGTTTTTTCAGCGCTGGCTGACCCGTCGGATGATTTGACCTCCGGACGCCCAGGACAAAGGAAACAAATGCAAAACCGGGCAAAACCAGGCCCGGATACGCGCCCCCCCCGTCAAAACGCGGCGTATCTGGATATTGAAACGTCCTACCAGGGTAAAATCACCGTGGTGGGCATTCATTTTCCCGGGCAGGGCACCCGGCAGCTGGTTGGAGATGAAATATCAGCCATGAGCGTGCTGGAAGTCCTGCAGCCGGCCGGGGTGATCAAGACCTATAATGGAGACCGGTTTGACCTGCCGGTGATCAAACAGCGCCTGGGATTGGATGTGAAGGCCCTGTTTCCGCATGAGGACATTATGTATGCCTGCTGGCGACAGCATCTGAAAGGCGGCCTCAAGGCTGTGGAACGGCAGTTGGGCTTGGTCCGTGAGACTGAGGGCGTGGATGGCATGGAAGCCATGGCCTTGTGGTCCAAATGGCAGGACCACCAGGATCGCAGGTCATTGGATTTGCTGCTCAAGTATAACCGGGAAGACGTTGAATTGCTGGTTATAGTGGAAGAACGGCTTCAGGTGCGGCAGGCTCAGCAAGGCCAGGGGAAGTTCTGAAAAAGTTGAAATTTCTTTTATTTTTACAGGTTTTGTGTTAATTTGAAAGAAACCCCAAAGAAACCCCAAGGAATTCACTCAGAATGAAAGCGTTGTTGAATAAAGCCACATTGGAGTTTTTGCTACATCGCTTGGAAGCAGCCACGCGCTTGCTGCTTTTCATTGATTATGACAGTATATTAGTCCCGCCTACGGCCAAGGGCGCCGCCTTGCCTTTAAGCCACGAAGATCGTGACCGGCTCCGGGAACTATCCGAAAAAAATGCGCTCACCCTGGTTTTGGTCAGTAACCGCTCCCTGAGACGATTCAAAAAAATGGTAGGTTTTTCAGGAATTTATTTCATTGCCAACAACGGCATGGAGATTTCAGGCCCGGACTTGAACGTGGTGCATGGCGAAGCCAAGCGAGTCCGCAGCGAGCTTTCTCCCCTGGCTGAAAAATTGTCCCGCGATGTGAGCAATTTGAGCGGCGTGGTGCTGGATAACCGGGATTACTCCCTGGCGGTCAATATTTCCGGGGCCAAGCCGCCTATTCAGCGGAAAATCCGGCTGCTCATGGAGCAGGTTTGGACCCCGGTCATGGACTCTTTTACGCTTTATGAAGACCGGAATGAGCTGATCATGCGCCCGCGGGTGGGTTGGGGAAAAAACCGGGCCGTGATGTTCATCTGGAACAAGTTTTCCTCTCCCCGCCGCCGCCCTTTTGTCATTTATATCGGGACGGACGAGACTGATGAGGAAATTTTCAACCAAATGGGGCGCGAAGGCATGGGCGTGGTGGTCGGGGGGCCTGCCCGGGCCGCGCGTTCCAAGGCCGGTTATCAGCTGAAGAATCGAGCGGAAGTCAGTAAATTCATAGTCTGGCTGTATCAGCACGTGTCCCGGATTCAAACACCGAATATTTCCAGATAATTTCTGGGGCCGATTGTCACCAGGCCCTGATGAAACATGACAAGTCTGACAGGTAAAAAGCATTTTATAAGGGTCGCGCACCAGCAGGGAGTGAAAGATCAAGCCCCTGATGTTTCTTGTGGGAGCTTTTAGCGATATTCCCGGTTTCCGCCAGCTTCATCCGCTTGGGAAAGCCGCTCCCGGGAACACGGTGCCGCCTGTCCGCTGTCCGACTTGAACAACCATCCACCCGGAGGAGACTGTAACCCGTGGAACTGCTCGTTCAGACCCTATTTCAACTCACGATCATCATTGTCTGCGCCAAGCTGATGGGGGAGTTCTTTGAATTTATCAAGCAGCCCGCGGTCGTGGGCGAGCTCCTGGTGGGCATGGTTATCGGACCCTACGCCCTGGGGTGGATACATCCTAATGAAGTGGTTCACATCTTTTCCGAGTTGGCCGTAATTTTCCTCCTGTTTCATGTGGGTTTGGAAACCCGGCTCAGTGACATGATGAAGGTGGGCAGCAAGTCTTTATGGGTCGCGCTCTTGGGCGTGGTCCTGCCGTTTGTCGCCGGTTATGCCTACCTGGCCGCGCTCAATCATGACATTAAAACCGCGCTGTTTCTGGGCACGGCCATGGTAGCGACCTCGGTGGGTATCACGGCCAGAGTGCTGGGCGACCTTAAGTTTATGAAAACCCGGGAGAGCCGCATTATACTGGGCGCGGCCGTGATTGACGACGTGCTGGGCATGATCGTCCTGGCCATTATCAGCGGCGTCAGCCAGGGGGAATTCTCGAGCGTAAATATAATCCGGATTACCCTGGTGGCCATCGCCTTCGTCGTTTTGGTGGTCGTGATCGGCAGCTGGCTGGTGAAGATCATTTCTCCCTACTTCCACCGTCTAAAAACCAGGAACATGACGGTGATCATCGCTCTGGTCACCTGCTTCGGTCTGGCGGCGCTGGCCCAGGTCATCGGCTTGGCCGCGATTATCGGCGCTTTTCTGGCCGGCATGGTTTTCGCGGACACGCCGGAGGAACACGACCTGGAGAAAAAAATAGAGCCCATGGTAGATTTTTTCGTGCCGGTTTTCTTCGTGATGATGGGCATCTCGGTCAACATCGCCTTGTTTACCAACGGATCCATTTTGCTCATGGCGCTGGTGGTTACGCTCTTGGCGGTCGTAACAAAATTGATCGGCTGCGGATTGGCGGTCGTGAAAGAAGGGCTGCCGACCGCCCTGGTCGTGGGCGTTGGCATGATGCCACGCGGCGAGGTCGGGTTGATCATCGCCTCCATCGGCGCGCAAATGAAAATATTTCCGGATGAAATCTACGCGGTTATTGTCTTTATGTGCATGGCCACGACGTTGATTATGCCGCCGTTTATGCAGATGGCGGTAAAGTACAAACTTCGCGCGGGGACGAGTAAATCCTAAACCGAAGCCGACCAACACCTCGCACCAACCACCAGGATTCCGGAATGATGACTATCCGTCGTTTGCTACCCATGGTGACGGTCGCCTGCCTGCTCTGCCTGGCGACCTCCTTGCGGGCCGAGATGCCCGCTGAGCAGCATTTCAATTTCGCCTTCAACCTCTACCGCAGCCGCACGTTCCAATTGGCCCGTGTCCAGTTCCGTAAATTTCTGGAGTTGTATCCCCGGCACCACCGGGCCGGCGATATCCAGTACCTCCTGGCCGACAGCTGGTACAAGGAGGGGAAAATCAGCCGGGCTGAAATCGATTTCCGCAGGGTCCTGGAATTCCACCCCCTCAGCCGTTTTCGGGCTGAAGCCCGCTACCGGCTCGGCCGCAGCCTGGTCTCGCTCCAGCGCTACCGCGAAGCGGCCCAGGAATTCGAAACCTACCTGAACGAGCATTCCGACCACTACCTGGCCGCGGAAGCGCACTACTGGCTGGCCGAGGCCCGGTACCTGGGCGGGAATCTGGAACGGGCGGCCATCGAATACACCGGGTTCTTCCGCCATTTCGCCGGGCATCCGCTCGTTCCGTACGCGATCTATTCCGCCGGGTGGACCAACTATGAACTCGCACGCCGGGATGCCACCAGCAGCACCGGGACCGCGGTCGGCCGGCAGTTTTTCAAAATCGCCGAGGAGAATTTCGCCGAATTAATTACGCGTTTTCCCGGCTCGGTTTTGATCCCCGAAGGATATTATTACCGGGCCGAATCGCTGGTGGCCCTGGACCGTTATGCCGAAGCCATGCCGCTCTATGCACGGCTGTTATCCGGCTTTCCCGGGCACGCCCTGGCGGCGTACAGCCAATATGGGAAAGGCGTGGCCTTGCTGCTGGCCGGACAGGCCGTGAAATCGGAAAAAGTTTTGCGGCAGCTCCTGGCCGATCGACCCGGCCATCCCATCGTGCCGCTCGCGCGTCTGCGCCTGGGCATGGCCCTGGCCCGCCAGGAAAAATACGACGAGGCCGTGCGGCAAATGCTTTTGCTCAAGGTCCGGTATCCGGGAAACCCGGCCGTGCCGCGTGCCCTGTATACGGCCGGCTGGAGCCGCCTGCAGCAGGAAAAGTACAATGAAGCGATTCATTTGTTTCAAAGCCTGACCAGCACCCATCCTTCCCCGGAATTGACGGCGCAGTCCCTGTTTCTTATGGGGAACGCTTTTTACAAACTTAAGCGGTACGATTCCGCTTCCAAAGTTTATCAGGACGTCTACGTGCATTATCCCCGGTCACTCTGGGCGCCCCTGGCGGTTTTTTGGTCCGGCTGGTGCGAACTTAAGCTGGGCCAGCTGGACGAGGCGCAGAAATCTTTTGAACGCGTGCTCGCCGCTTATCCCCAACATCCCATCGTCTCAGAGGCCTGGTTGCGTCTGGGGGATACGTTTTTCCAAATGAAAGCGGACGAGCGGGCCCGGGAGGCCTACGCCTACATCCTCAAGCAATATCCTCTGGGCCGGGAAGCAGTTCTGGCCCAGTCCGGCCTGGCCTGGACGTATTTCCGGTCCGAAGATTACCAGACCGCCGAGCCCGCTTTTAAAAAAATCATCCTGCTGTATCCGGCCGGACCGGTGCAGGCCGACGCCTTAATGCGCCTGGGGGATATCGGGTTTAACAGTAAAAAGTACGACCAAGCCGATGAATACTACACGCGCGTGGTCAGCCGCTACCCCGGGGGGCAGGAGTACGGCGAAGCGTTGTTTCAAAGCGGCTGGAGCGCCTACCGGCAGGAAAATTTCAACCGGGCCGTGTCCCGGTGGGAGCGCTTGTCCCGGGAGGAGCCCGCGCACGCTCTGGCCGGCGAGGCGATGTACTGGATTGCCTGGGCCCGGTTCCGGCAGGGGGATTACGCCGCCGCCCGGAAGACCTTTTCCGCCATGCGGGAGAAGTACCCCAAGAGTCACCTGGCCAGCGACGCTTTTTTCAGAATTGGAACCTGCTATTACAACGCGCAAGAATACCAACCAGCCGTTTCCGCTTATCAGAAGTTTATCAGCCATCACCCGGAAGACCTCCTGGTGCCGGACTCGCTGTATGGCATTCAGTGGTCTTATTATCAGTTGGGGAAATACAAAAAAGCCGTGGAAGCTTCGCGAAAATTCGTCAAACGGTATCCGCACAGCCCGCTTTCGGTGGATGTGCAATACCGTATTGGCGAGCATTATTACCACCGCAAAAACTATAAACGGGCCCGGCGCGAATTCAAGGACTTGATCGCCAAGTACCCCAAGAGCCCGCTCGTCACCAACGCCCTGTACTGGCTGGCCTGGTGCGATTTTAAGGAGCGCCAGTACACCGCCGCCCTGAAACGCTTCCGGAAAGTGGCCGAGGAGTACCCCCAACACGGCCTGGCGCCCAAAGCGCAGTTTTGGATGGGAACCTGTTTTTACAAATCAAGGGAATATGACCAGGCCATTAACGTGTACGACAATTTCGTGGAAGACCATCCCGAACACAAGCTGGCCGCGGATGCCCGCTTTAACAAGGCCATGGCCTACAAGCGCCTGGGCCTGGAGGTGGAAGCGCGCGAGGCGTACGAAACCGTGATCGACCATTATCCGCAGACAGACATGGCCTTTAAGGCCCAGATGCACATTGCCTACACGCTGCAGGACAGCCGGCATTTCAGCGAGGCGCTGGAGGAGTACAAGAAAATCGTTTTTGCCGCGCCGCCCAAGTTTGCCGCCGAGGCCCAGTTTTGGATCGGGGACGTGCGGCAATCACGCAAGAAGTATGACGCCGCGATTTTGGATTACTTAAAAGTCGCGGATCGCTATCCCTCGGTGCAGCGCTGGTCCGTCACCGCGCTGGCCCGGGTGGCGGAAATCCACGAGAAGCACGCCCGCTTTGAAGCGGCCATCCGTACCTACCAGCGGATCGCCCGGGCCAGCAAGGATAAGCGCTGGAAAAAATCAGCCCGGGCGCGCATTAAGTTGATCCGGGAAAAATTGGCCAGCCTGGAACAAATACCCTTGCCGCCGGCCGGGACACCGCCGGAATCCAAACCGGAAAAGGAAGGTCAGTGATGCGGAGACCGCCGCTCCATCTCAGGCAACGCGGGAGAAAAGTCCGGCCCGGCCCTGGCCCCCGGATACTTCGCAGCGCGTTGGGGCTGGCCGTGCTGGGGCTGGCGCTTATGCCCCTGGCCGTGCTGGGGATCGAGCGGGGCGAAGAACTGGCCGGAGAACATGAAAGCGCCAAGCCCGCACTGTCCGCACCGGGAGGGATTGAGCCGAAGCGCGCGCCGGCCGGCGCCGAGCAGGACCGGCCGACCCTGAAGCTGCCCGACGTGGTCATTCAGGGTGACCGCCAATACCGGGTCACGGCCGAGCGGCGGGACTTGCTGCTTATGGATCCCATGTGGGGGACCAAGGAAATCCCCGCGGATATGACCAAGGTGGCGGTCCCGGGCCTGAACGAGGAAAAGGACGCCCCCGCGGCCGATACCGTGACCGCTAAAAATTTCATCTTCTCCCTGGAAACCGGGGGTGGCATCCCCGCCCTGGGCAGCGCGGAGCTCATTACCGGGATTGAGTTTCCGGACCTGAACGTGGTGCTGCGCAGCGATTACTTTGCCGGGGAACGCCCCCTGGCTTTTTATTTTACGCCCTTTGACCAGGGCGGGACCGCGGACCTGGAAGCCGGCGTCGCCGCCATTCCCGGGGTGCGCCTGGAAGCTGGGGCGTCGTTTCAAGCGGAAAGCAACCGCCAGCCGGATCTGAATTCACCCTGGAACCAATGGCTGGAGCGGGCCAACGGCGTGGTCCGGGCCGGCGCTGAAATCGAGTTCGCCGCGCAATCAAAATTAAAAGTATCGGGCAATCTGGGCAAGTTCTTTCAGCAAGGTGTGCATCCGGCGGTAATAGGGCCTTTGCTGGAGTCCCAGTCTGGCGAACTCCAGGCCTCGTTTGAACAGGACGTGAGCGGTCTGACCCGGGAAGACCTGAATGTTTATGTGAGTTTCCAGGTGAAAAGTCAAAAAGCTCAATTTGTTACCTGGCCCGCCTGGAATGATCAGGAGTATTTACATAAGCTTCAGGCCCGGCTCCGGTTCCGCCCGGTGTCCGTGATTCTCCTGGACCTGGGCGTGCGCATGGATGATTTTCGCGGCCCGGCCAGCTACAGCACCGCGGATGTGGTTGGTCAAGCCTCGCTGCAATTGCCGACCGGAACCGTCATCTATGGGGCTATAGACGCGGGGCTGGAATGGCAGCTGGTTTCCGAGTGGGCGTTTCAACATCCGCGCCAGGAACTGTTCTGGCTGCCGGAACCGGAGCGCCTGCTGGGGCATTATCGCGTGGGTTGGCGCCAGCGCTTTGGCGAAAACTTGTCGTTGCACGCTTTAGGCTTCCGGCGGGACGCCCGGCGCACACCGGCCTGGGTTGATCCGGAAGCTAACCTCCTTTTCACGCTGGTCAATCTGCCGGAGACCCGCGTGGACGGCGGCCGGCTCGAAGCGGAAATCCGCTATCTGCCTGGTTTATCCCAAACGCTGGCTTATACCTATCGCCAGGCCGAAGCCGGACCTGACCGGAAAATACCAAACCTGCCCCAACATGCGTTTAAGACCGAGCTCGGCCTGGAGGGGACAGGGTTCAGCGTAAGCGTGGTTTACCGGTATCTCGGCGCCCGCTACGGAGACCCCGCGGAGATTGAGCCCGGGCTTCCGGCCGCGCATCTCCTGGGCGCACGGGGGGATGCGCAACTTGCGCCCTGGCTGGATATATTTCTTTCCCTGGACAACATATTGAATTATACCTGGTACGAATGGCGGGGCTATAAGGGGCGGGCCTTAAGTATTCTGGCCGGATTGCGCCTGACTTTATAGGTTGCCTGCGCGGCCGGGTTTGATCTTTTTAGAGGTTTTGGGGTCATTTATTCTATATAATGCAGGCAATTGAACACAAGGAGGCAGAAAGCAGATGTTTGAAAATCTAACGTTTTGGCAATTGCTGGCCAAGGGCGGCTGGACCATGATCGTGCTGATGGTCTTTTCGCTCATTTCCTGGTACATCATTTTTGAACGCGCCATCCGCTTTAAAATGGCGAAAATCGACCTGGATCACTTCATGCTTAAAATAAAAAAAATGGTCCTGAGCCACAAGTACGTGGAAGCCGGTGATCTGTGCCAGGAAACGCCGGGGCCGGTGGCCGCCACGCTGAAAGCGGGTGTGCGCTATTACCAGCGGGGCGCCATATCCACGCGCGAGGCCATGGAACGCGTCAGCGCCCTGGAACTCCTCCGGCTGGAGCACCTGCTCTCCACCCTGGCCACCATTGGATCCGTCTCACCTTTCATCGGGCTGTTCGGGACCGTGCTGGGCATTATCAGCGCCTTCTCGGCGCTGGCCGGCGCCTCGGGCGCCGGCGCGTCCGTGGTGGCCAACGGTATTGCCGAAGCCCTGGTAGCCACGGCGGCCGGCCTGTTCACCGCCGTGCCCGCAGTTATCGCGTATAATTACTACGTCCGGCAGGTCACGCGTTTTGACACGGAGATGGCCACGGCGGCCTCTGATTTGCAGGACAGCCTGTTCGGCGCGTCCGAGTCCGCGCAACCCCCGCTGGCCCCGTCCCGGAGGCCCGGCGCATGAGACGCCCGGTTCAGCGCAACCGCGTGATGAGCGAAATAAACATCACGCCCCTGACGGACATGATGATGGTGCTCCTGGTGATCTTTATGGTTACCACCCCTCTCATCATGAAAGCCAGCATTGACATCAATCTCCCCAAGGCGCACGCCAAGCAGGACGCGCCCGTGGAACGCCTTCAGATCATGCTTACCCGGGAGGGAAAAATCTACGTGAATCGCGAGCAGGTGAAAGTGGATAAACTTTTGGCGCATTTGCGCGGTTATTTCAAAAAAGCCCCCACCGACCCCGGCGTGACCGTGGCGGCTGATAAAGACGTGCCGTACGGGGACGCGATCCGGATTTTGGACATCGCGCGCCGGGCCGGCGCCCAAAAGCTGGTACTGGCCGCCGAACCGCTGCCCGTGAAACCGCTTTCTGAGGAGATTCTGGACAAGTGACTTTTGACCGCACGTCCGGCCTTTCGCTCGGCATTGCCGGCCTGCTCCACGCGGGCTTGTTTTTCGCGTTCGGGAGCCTGGATCTGCAGACCCAGGTCCCGGCGGAAATGCCCATGTTGATCGAAGTGACCCTGGCGGGCACGAGCGCCCCTCGCTCGGCCGACGAGGGGGTTCTCCGCCCCGGCGACGTGGTCGCCACCCGCGGTGAGGCGGATGGCGAAACGGACGTGCTGACCCCCCAGGAAGTCCTGGCCTGGCAGGCGCGCCGCCGCCGCGAGATCATCCGGGAATTGGCCCGGGACCGGACCGGAGCCAACATCGGGGAATCGGCCAAGAAACTCCGGAAAAACAACCAGGGCCTGGCCACCGGCCGGGGAGCCGGCGATTTCGGCCAGCCCGGCTCGCCGCAGGGAAGCCTGAGCATCTCGGGAGACATCGCCGCCCGCGGGTACCAGGAGCCCGATTTTAACGTACTCAAGACCATGATCACCGAAGAAACGCGACTGCGGCTGGTGTTGGTGGTACTGCCCGAAGGGGAAGTGAAAAACGCGATGTTACTGGAAACCTCGGGATACCCCTTTGTCGATCAAAAAGCCCTCGAGCTGACCAGAAAAATCGTGTTTGACCCCCTGCCACCCGGCTGGAAACAGGTTGAACAGCAGGGTGTTCTGACCATTAAGTTGAAATTGTAGCCGTGATCTCTTCGCCGCGTACCACCTCCCAGGATATGATTGTAGAGGACTTGAATCCCGGCCAGGCCCAGGCGGTCAGGCACGGCCCGGGTCCGCAACTGGTGGTCGCGGGCGCGGGCACCGGAAAAACCGCGGTGATTACCCGCCGCATTGCCCATTTGGTCGCAACCAAGGCCTGCACGGCCAGGGAAATCCTGGCCCTGACCTTCACGGACAAAGCGGCGGAGGAAATGGAAAGCCGGGTGGACCTGCTGGTGCCATACGGGTTCACGGATAGCACGATCTGTACCTTTCATGCCTTCGGAGACCGGGTTTTACGCGAACAGGGGCTGCTGCTGGGGATGAATCCCAACTACACCGTATTATCAGCTGCCGAGCAACTGGTTTTTTTACGCGAGCATCTGTTCGACCTGCCCCTGAAACACTTGCGGCCGCTTTCCGATCCCACCCGGCACCTGAAATTTATCGCGAAGGTCATTTCGCGCGCCAAGGACGAGGATGTCGATCCAGTCCGCTATTTGAGCGTATGCGAAACGCATCTGCAAAACCGTGGGACTCAGGCCGGGGAAGCGGACCGCAGCGCCTGGGAAAAACAGCATGAACTGGCGCGGGTTTACGGCGAGTACCAGCGCCTGCTCTTGGCCCGGGGGTTGGTTGATTTCGGGGATCTCATCATCATGAGCCTGCGCCTGTTCCGCGAACACCCGGAAGTGCTGGCCGCTTTCCGTGAGCAATACCGCTACATCCTGGTGGACGAGTTTCAGGACACCAATGCCGCCCAGTTCGATCTGCTGCGCCTCCTGGCGGGTGAAGAAGGGAATATCACGGTGGTGGGGGACGATGACCAGAGTATTTACAAGTTCCGGGGTGCGGCCATTTCGAATATTCTTCAGTTCAAGCACTTCTATCCCACGGCCAAACTGACCGTGTTAAATGAAAATTACCGGTCTCCGCAATCGGTTCTGGACACCGCCTATCGCCTGATTCAGCACAATAACCCGGACCGGCTGGAGCACCAGCATGGGCTGGATAAACGCCTGCGGGCCGCCAGGGGAGAGGGCCGGCCGGTTCAATACCGGCATTTTGACACTGTGTCCACGGAAGCGGATTGGGTTGCCGGCCAAATCCAGGACAAACGCCGCGAGACGGGCGCGTCCTGGTCCGATTTCGCGGTCCTGGTCAGGAACAACCGGCATGCAGACCCGTTTTTGCGCTCCCTGAACCTGCGCGGCATTCCGTCCCGGTTCAGCGGGTACCAGGGATTATACCGCCGGCCGGAGATCAAGGTGTGCCTCGCAATGCTCCGGACCCTGGCTGATCCCCAGGCGCCACTGCCCCTGCACGACCTGGCCGCGTCAGAACTCTACGACCTGCCGGCCGAGGACCTGGCCCGGCTGAGCGCCAGGAGCCGGCGGCAGCATGCTTCACTGAAAGACCTGCTGCAACAAGCCGTGGCCGGAACGGGCGAACCGATTTCTGAAACCGGACGGCAAAAAGGCCGGCGCTTGCTTGAGCATTTGTCAACGTTCCAGGAACTAGCGCGTCGCCTGCCCACCGGGCAGGTTCTGTACCGTTTCCTGACCGAGACCGGAATTCTTTCCGGGTATACGGAGTCCAACACCTTGGACGCGGACCTGGCAATCCGAAATCTGGCCAAATTTTTTCAGGTCGTGCAGCGTTACCAGGAGATTGCCAAGTCCGACCGGTTGGAGCATTTTGTCGCACACCTGGACATGCTGGAGGAAGTGGGGGATGATCCGGGCCTGGCCGAGCCTGACCCGGACCAGGAGGCGGTTAACGTCCTGACCGTCCACCGGGCCAAGGGCCTGGAGTTTCCCTGCGTCTTTTTAGCCGGTCTGGCGGCCAACCGATTTCCTACCCGGCACCATTCGCAACCTCTCCAACTGCCCCTGGAACTGACCAAGGAGGATATCCCGGCCGGGGATCCTCATCTTTCCGAGGAGCGCAGGCTTTTTTACGTCGGCCTAACCCGGACCATAGAAACGCTGGTCCTGACATCGGCCCGGGATTACGGTGGCAGCCGGACGCATAAAGTCTCGCGTTTTGTCATGGAGGCCCTGGAACTGCCGGTCGAGGTCTCCTCCCAGGTCGTGAAGGCCTCGGCCCTGGAGAAAATCCGCGCGCAGGCGCTTCCCGCCACGACCAAGCAGGCGCCGGCCGGAGCGATTCGTGCTGACGAGGCGCTCTCCCTGTCGTTTTACCAAATTGACGACTACCTGACGTGTCCGTTAAAATACAAATACGTGCATCTTTTAAAAGTGCCGGTTCTGCCGCATCACGCTATTTTGTACGGGAAAGCCCTGCATACGGCAATAACCGAGTACTGCCGAAGGAAAATGGCCGGTCAGAGCATGAGCGAGGATGAACTGACCGGGGTTTTCCAAGCAGCCTGGGTCAACGTGGGATTCATTTCCAGGGAACATGAAGAAATGAGGCAACAGGCAGGCCTGAACGCCTTGAAGCTATTTATGAATATGTCCTTACTAACTCCAATTATACCAAAATATATAGAAAAGTCTTTCTCGTTTAATATCCACCGTGTCAAAGTGACCGGACGCATGGACCGGGTGGATGTGACGGATGCCGGTGAAACCACGATTATTGATTATAAGAGTTCGGAAATAAACGAACAAGCGCAGGCGGATAAAAAAACCAGAGAGAATCTTCAGTTGAAAATTTACGCCCTGGCCTGGCTGCGCCAGGAAGGCCGGCTGCCTGTGCGGGTTCAATTGCATTTTCTGGATTCGGGCCTCGTCGGCTCCTGGGAACCTGAGCTCGAGAAAACCGTTGATACGGAAAATAAAATTACCCTCGTAGCCGAGGGCATTCGCGCGCAAGCCTTTGCGGCCAAACCGAATGTCTGGGTCTGCAATTATTGCCCCTACCGCAGTATTTGCCCCCAGGTAGTGGTCTGATCCATGACCCATCCTCATTGAAAGGAATTGGAAGCAACCCATGCGCATGAGAAATCGCGAACGAACCGTTCTGCCCGGCCTGATCCTCGTCCTCGGCCTATTGGTGCTGGCTTCCGGATGCTCTACCCTGTGGAAGACATTTAAACGCGAGCCGCGCCCCGAACCCACGCCAGAGGCCCGGAAGCCGCGCAAACTGGAAAATATCCGGGTGAGCCTCCTCAAGCAGGCCAAGCGCGTGAAGGTCTCCTCGTTTCGTCCGGTGAAGATCTACAACATGCAAAATAAAAAGCTAATCGGGAAGAAGCGGCTGGGCGAGGACAACCTGATACTGATCCGCGACGGCCGGATTTTATTCGACGGGCAGTTCCTGCCCGCCACGCGGTTGCGCCTGGTGCCGGAAAAGGACGAATACCTGACCGTGAACGGTAAAAGATATCGCGGCCAAATGGATATCTCGGTTGACGCCGAGCACGGCGGGTTGCTGGTGGCGAACTATCTCCCCCTGGAACTCTATTTGCAGGGCGTGGTGCCCAAGGAAGTGCCGGCCGACTGGCAGGCGGAAGTCTTGAAAGTCCAGGCCGTGGCCGCGCGCACCTTCGCCCTGTACAAAATGAGCGGGCGGGCCAAATACGCGTATGACCTGGACGCTTCGGTAAACAGCCAGGTGTACGGCGGCTTGGATTCGGAGAAAAAGACCACCAACGAAGCGGTGGCGGCCACGCGCGGGCGGGTCATGATGTACCAGGATAAGTTTGTCGCCGCGTTTTATCATTCGAATTGCGGGGGAGCCACGGCCAACGTGCGCAATGTCTGGGGCGGGAAGCTGGACTACCTGGGCGGCGTTTCCTGCGGTTTTTGCGAAGAGGGGCCGCATTATTCCTGGGAGCGCACCCTATCCCGGGAGGAGCTTACCACGCGGCTGCAAAAGAAGAATTCCCGCCTCGGACGGGTGAAACGGATCGAGCCGGGAGCACGCGACCACACCGGCCGCCTGCGTACCGTAAAAATAACGCATAGCCTCGGTCAGGAGGAAATGTCAGCCGCTGCTTTTCGCATGCTGGTGGGCCCCGACAAAATCAGGAGCACCAAGTTCTTCGTGGAGAACCAGCGGGCCGCGATTCAGTTCAAGGGAAAGGGCTGGGGACATGGGGTGGGCCTTTGCCAGGAAGGGGCCCGGGGCATGGCCCGCAGCGGTTTCACGTACCGGGATATCCTCCGCCATTATTATCCGGGCGCCGAACTGCGGAGGGTGTATTAATTCGAAAAATAAAATACGAAATTCGAATATCGAAATTCGAAACAAATTCGAATGACCATAATTCAAAATTCGAAACCGAGGTTTCGGTCATTTGAACATTTTAATTTTTGATATTTTTTCGTATTTCGTGCTTCGGATTTCGTATTTAATGTTGCAGTCCCGATCGGATGTATTATGTTGAGACTGGAAGACTATGATTATCATCTGCCGCCTGAACGGATCGCGCAAAACCCGGTGCGCCGCGGTCAGACGCGCCTTCTCGTCCTGCCGGACCGGGAGAACTCGCTGGAGCACACCAGGGTTTCCCGCCTTGCGGATTGGCTGCGGTCCGGAGACTGCCTGGTGGTGAACGATTCCAAGGTCATCCCCGCCCGGCTGTGGGCCAGGAAAACCGTGACCAACGGGGCCGTGGAATTTTTTCTGCACCGGGAGCTTAGGCCCGGGATCTGGGAGGCGCTCTCCCGGCCCTATCGCCGTCTCAGGCCCGGCCTGGATTTGAAAATCGGCAGGCATCCGGTCCGGGTGGCGTCCTGCCTGGGGGAGGGACGGGTCGCGCTCTCTTTTGGTTCGGCCCAGGCCGCGTCCCGAATTATCCGGCAGCACGGGCTGGCACCGCTGCCGCCCTATATCAGGCGGACATACCGAACCCCGACTCGCGCGGCCAAACAGGACCAGTCGCGTTATCAGACCATCTTTGCGCGGACAGCAGGGTCCGTAGCCGCCCCGACCGCTGGTCTGCATTTCACCCGCGGCCTGCTGGCGCGCCTGAAGACCAAGGGCGTGGGAATTGTCCCCATCACTCTGCACGTGGGTTGGGGAACGTTTATGCCCCTGAAACCGGAGCATTTTACGCGAGGCAGGCTCCACCCGGAGCGCTACCGCGTGAGCGCGAACGCCGCCCGCCGGCTGGCGCGCTGCCGAAAGGAGGGCGGCCGGGTGATTGCCTGCGGTACCACCGCGGCCCGCACGCTGGAAACCGTAACGGACGCGCGCGGGATTATCCGGCCCGGCGAAGGGGAGACTGATCTTTTTATCCGGTCGGGCCACGCCTGGAAGGGCGTTGATGGTCTCTTGACCAACTTTCATTTGCCTCGCTCCTCTTTGTTCATGCTGGTGTGCTCGTTTGCCGGACACCGGCGGATGCGCGCGGCCTACCGGGAAGCGATCCGGCAAGACTACCGGTTTTACAGTTACGGTGACGCCATGCTCACGTTACGAGCGGTACGTCCAGCAAATAAAAATTAAAAAAAATCCCAATCTGTGCGAAAATATCGGACAATAGTAAATATCTTTCCGGTTCGCCGGCGTGAGGACGATCATGGCAGCCAGTAGTCTGGACAAAAAAATCAACGCGAAGAAACTGCTGACGCTTTTAGTCGCGATCGAAAAAAACCAGGAGGACATCCAAACCAAACTGCACCGCGCCCTAAGCGGCCTGCCTCCGGGCGTTTTGGGCAGAACCACCCGCCAGGACCTTTCGGACTGGAGCGATAAAATACTCCGGGAAATTCCGCGTCTCCGCCAGAAAGTAAGCTCCGGCAAGCCGGACGCGGCCCTGCGCGCCCTGCGGACCAGCGCCCTGCAATGGGCAACTTCGGCAAACACCTTTAACGTGCTGTTGGTGCTCTGGATGCTGCTCCGGGACGTGGTACGCCTGGAGATCCCGCGCTGGTTTCCGGCCTCGGCCCGCCCAGGGCTGGCCGAGGCCGGAGAGAAATTCTGGAGTTCCTGCCTGGTGGAAATCATGAACGCCTACCTGCACTTCACCAACAGGATCATCCAGGAAAAAACGCTGGAAAGTTCCGTGCTTTTTCACACCACCCAGAGCATTACCACGGAACTGGACCTGGAATCCCTGCTGAGCAAAATCGTGTTTCACGCCGGTATGCTCATCCGCAACAAGCAGGTGTTCCTGTTTGTTTCCAGTCCCAAGCCTCTGGATCCCAAGGAAACCCAGCGGCTCTTTCTGCGGGCTTCCAATCAAGCCGTGGAGGCCTATGGGGAGTACACCCTGCGTTTCGGCGAGGGTCCGGTGGGCGAGGCGGCGGAGACCCGCCTGCCCGTACTGGACAACGCCTACGGCAAATCTTCCCGTAAACTTCCGTTCCTCAGCGAAGCGCTGCATATCCTGGCAGTGCCAATCGCTTTTTCCGATGAAGTCCTGGCTGTGCTGGTCTCCGCCGGCCAGCGCCGCGCAAAACCGATCAGCGAGGACGAGAGGGACTTGCTTTTGATGTACGCGCAGCAAATCGCGGTCACCTTTAAAAACGTCCTCCTCTACCAGGAAGAAACCCAGGTGGCGAGGGAACTGGAAGAAAAAAACCAAATGCTCGAGTCACAGGCGGATTTAATTCTGCGCAAATCCGCGCAAATGGAAGTGTTGAATGAAATCTCACAGCAGGTGAATTCGTCCCTGGAGCTGAAGGAAGTGCTGTCCCTGCTGGCGCGGCAGGCCGCCCAGAGCATCGGGCTGGACCGGGGCGTGGTCTGGCTGTTCGAGAACAGCGAAATCTCACTGAAGGCGGTGGCCGCCTTCGGTCTGCCGGTCAAATTGCTGGATAAACTGCGGTTTGACCTGCCGGACATCAAGGACACAGCCTTTTTCAAAGTGCTGTCCGATCGCCGCCCCTTGCAAATTCGCGCCGGGGAGGACCATGATTTTTACGAAAAGGTGCTGGACGGCCATCTCCGTATCAATCACCAGCTGGTCATTCCCCTGTTGTTCAAGGAGGAAGCGATCGGCCTGCTGGCCGTGGACGACACCCGGGAATCTCATGAGTTTCTGGATGACGAACTCAACCTGATCTCGGCCATTGCCAACCACGCCGTGCTGGCGATCGAAAACGCCCGGCTTTTCGAGAAAGTAAAGGAACAGGCCATTACGGACGGACTTACCGGGGTGTACAACCATCGATTTTTCCAGTTGCGGTTTTCCGATGAGTTCGCCCATTGCCGCCGTTATTCCAATGATTTGAGCCTGATTATGATGGACATCGATCATTTCAAGACATACAACGACACCTACGGCCACGTGGCCGGCGACTTGGCGCTGAAGGAAATCGCCAATCTCATCCGTGTTTCGGTTAGGGAAAACGATATTGTCGCGCGCTATGGCGGGGAAGAATTCGCCATTATTCTGCCCATGACCAACGCCAGCGGCGCCCGGATTGTGGCCGAACGGATCCGCCAATCCGCGGAGACCTGCCGTTTTCTCGGTGACGTTAACTTGCCCCAGGTGACGATTACCGTTTCACTGGGTATTTCCTCTTTTAATCCGCACCTCTCCTCGCGCGAGGAACTGATTCGCCAGGCGGATGACGCCCTGTATACCGCCAAGGAGGGTGGACGCAACCGTACGGTCATCTATCCCAAGGCCCTGGAACTAGAAGAAGGTGAAGCGTAATTCCTGCGGAAACGCAGCATAAGGAATATCCGTTGACCCAAGCGTAGAGAGTGGAGGTGGATTCGTTTGACGACCCTCAAACTGAAAACCGGCGTGGCCGGTCTGGATGAGATACTACTGGGCGGGATACTGGAAGGTGCAAGCGTCCTGGTCGAAGGAATGCCGGGAACCGGCAAAACCACACTGGGACTTCACTTTATCCTGCAGGGCATCGCAGAAGGACAGCCTGGTCTCATTGTCACATTTGAGGAGTTTCCTCAGCAGTACTACCGCGACGCCCTTAATTTCGGCTGGGATCTCAAACAACTGGAAAAAGACAATAAACTCAAACTCATCATGACCTCCCCCAAGGTGCTGGTCCAGGAGATGGAACGGCCCGGCGGCCTTTTTGATCAGCTTACCCATGAGATGGGCATCAAGCGGGTTTTGGTGGATTCCATTAATTTTCTCTACCGCGTAAAAAACGACAACGTCCAAGGGCGCGACCTGATCAACCGGTTTATCAACGGCTTCAAACGGCAGGGCGTGACCGCCTTTTTGATTAAGGACATCGAGGGCGAGGAACTCGCGCACTGGGGCATGTACTCGGTGGACTGCTATATTCGCCTCGGTTTTGACCTGGTCCGCGAATACCAGCGCCGCCGCCTCATCGAGGTCATCAAGGCCCGGGGCCAGCGGCATCTGCACGGCCAGCATCCCTTTGAAATCACCGAAGAGGGCGTGGAGGTTTACCCCACGTCTTTGCCAAACGAAATCACGGTCGCCACGCCCGGCACGGTGGACGAGGTGGCCCGGCTGGGCACCGGGGTGGAGGGGCTGGACGATATGCTGGGCGGCGGTTTTTTCGCCGGCCAGAGCGTGCTGCTCGCCGGGACCTCGGGAACCGGCAAGACCAATCTGGCCCTGAGCTTTCTGGCCGAGGGCCTGAAAGCGGGGGAAACGGCCCTCTACCTGTCCATGGAAGATATGGGGAACAACCTCATCCGTCATGCCCGTTCCCTGGGATTGGAGCTGGAGGAGGCGATCCGCAACGACCACCTGACCCTGCTCAATATCCCCAGCGCGGGACTGAGTGAGGGCGGTTTCCTGCACCTCCTGCGCCGCAACCTGGAGGAAATCCGCCCGCAGCGGCTGGTTATCGATCCCATTAATTTTCTTTCCAGCGTGGCCGCCACACCGGAAATGGTCCACCTGACCTTTCAGACCCTGATTCGGATTCTGCGGGACGCCAAGGTCACGACCATCTGCACCTCGGAGATTTCGGAAGTGGTGGGCGATTTCAAGCTCAACGAATACAACTACCTGGTGGATACGGTCATCCTGCTGCGCCTGGCGGAGATCGACGCCACCCTCCGCAAGGCGATCATGATCATCAAGCAGCGTGGTTCTGACCACGACCGGAATCTCCGTGAATTACACATCAACGCCCAGGGTGTCCGCATCGGCGAGCCCTTCCTCAGCTATGAGGGCATTCTGACCGGCCGGACCCGCCGCCGCAGCGACGTGGAACTCAACAAGATTCTTATCGTGGACGACGACACCCAGATGCTGGAACTAATCAAGGCCAGTTTTCGCGATGAACGCTACACCCTGCTGACCTGCGCGGACGGTGAGACCGCCCTGAAGATGACTCTCTCCGAGGGGCCGGACCTGCTGATACTGGATCTCATGCTGCCCAAAATCAACGGCTTCGAGGTCTGCCAGCGGCTGAAATCGGATAAGACCACCGCGGACATCCCGATCATCATGCTATCTGCGCAGGGGGAGACCGAATCCAAAGTTCGGAGTATCAAGATCGGCGCGGATGATTATATTACCAAGCCTTTTTCTCCTCAAGAATTGGTGGCCCGCGTCAAAATGATCTTGA
>JAUXBQ010000275.1 GCA_030619365.1 candidate division FCPU426 bacterium
AATATTTTTTTCCGCATGAGACCGGGCATTTTCCGGTCATACCTTTAGACAGGAGGGTTACCATGTTCGCCCAAACGACCAGCAGCGCCCTATGGGGCATTTCAGCCCAACGCATTCAAGTGGAAGTGGACGTGCGCCGCGGTCTGCCCGGCTTCTCGATTGTGGGGCTGCCCGACGCGGCGGTCAAGGAAAGCCGGGACCGCGTCATCGCGGCCCTTAAAAACTCGGAACTTGATCTGCCACCCAGGCGCATCACGGTGAATTTATCTCCCGCTCATTTGCGCAAAGAAGGTCCGGCGTACGATCTGCCCATTGCGCTGTCCTTGCTGGCCGCCACCGGCCAGCTCGAACCTTCCGCTCTCGATGAGCACTTGATATTCGGCGAACTTTCCCTGGACGGCCGTGTCTGCCCGGTACGGGGGGCCCTCTCCCTGGCTTCCTCGATCCGGCGCACCAACATCCGGCGCATCGTACTGCCGGCGGCCAATGCGGCTGAAGCCGCGGTGCTCCAGACCTGCGACGTTCTGCCGGTGCGGACATTGCTGGAAGCCGTGGATTATTTTTCCGGCCGCCTGGCACTGGATCCTTTTCAAACGGACCTGGCTTCTTTGTTTTCCCGCAGTCAACCCTATGACCTGGATTTTTCCGAAGTCCGCGGCCAGGCGCACGCCAAGCGCGCCTTGGAAGTCGCGGCAGCCGGCGGGCACAACGTATTGATGATCGGGCCGCCGGGAAGCGGGAAAACCATGCTCGCCCAGCGCCTGCCCACCATCCTGCCGGATTTGAATTTGGCCGAAGCGTTGGAAACCACCCGGATCTACAGCATCAGCGGCTTGCTGCCGCCGGAACGCACGCTGATTACCGAACGCCCCTTCCGGTCGCCTCACCATACGGTCAGTGACATTGCCCTGATCGGCGGCGGCACGTACCCCCGTCCCGGTGAAGTCTCCCAGGCGCACAACGGCGTGTTGTTTCTTGATGAATTGCCGGAATTTTCCAAGCACGCGCTGGAAGTGCTGCGCCAACCCCTCGAGGACAGGCAGGTGACTATTTCGCGTACTGCCGCGTCCATTACTTATCCGGCACGATTCATGCTAATTTCGGCCATGAATCCCTGTCCGTGCGGGTACTTCACCGACCCGGTGAAAGAGTGCACCTGCACCGCCGCCCAAATCCAGAAATATCTTGGTAAAATTTCCGGCCCCCTCCTGGATCGCATTGACATTCATCTGGAAGTGCCGGCTTTGCAATACCAGGAATTAACCAGTTCCCAGGAACCGGAATCCTCAGGGTACATCCGGGACCGCGTAGCCGTGGCCCGCGAGGTGCAAAGGTCGCGCCTGGCCGGCCACGGCGGTCCGGGATTAAACGCGCAACTAAGCCCCCGGTTGCTGCATCAGTATTGCCACCTGGGCCGGGAAAGCCACCAATTGTTGAAGGCCGCGATTGAGCGCTTTGGCTTGTCGGCCCGGGCCTATCATCGCATTCTCAAGCTGGCCCGGACCATTGCCGACCTGGCCGGGGAACCGGATATACTCACGGAGCATGTGGGGGAAGCGATTCAATACCGTGCTTTGGATAAGCGGGTGTGGGGACGGGGATTGGTGGCGGTGAAATAATGGGAAAAACAGACCACCCACCTGGTCGTTTATGGGATAGGGTGAATGGTTATTTGCAAAAATTGAGGTGGATCAGGATTTACGTCTGGCTTTGGTTTTCCGGGCCGGGTGCGATGGAATTCCTGCTTCCGGAGGAAAGGTGCTGACCAGCATGGCCAGGGGCTTTAAGGCCGGCACGTTCAGGCAGGCAATCACGATCGCCACGGTCAGGGGAACCGCCAGGAACATTCCGGAAATGCCCCACACCCAGCCCCACAGGATAAGGGACAGCAGCAGCAGTAAAGGCGAGACGCTGAGTACCTTTCCCTGCATGCGCGGGTCCACGTAATTGCCCACCACTTGCTGGATCACGGTTAATCCGCCGATCGTGATCAGGGCGTGGCTGGTATTGTATTGCAGCAGGGCCAGCAGCGACGGCGGGATAACGGCCAGGATGGACCCGATATTGGGGATGTAATTCAGGAGAAACGCCAGCAAGCCCCATAAAAAGGCGAAATCCACACCCATGATCCATAACCACAATCCCACGGCTACACCCGTGATAGCGCCGATAATGGTGCGAACCCAGAGAAACTGGCGGAATTTCTTCGCCAGCGCGAACACGCTTTTCAGGAATTTTTCGGCCTGCTGTTGGGGATAGGCCTGAATGAGATTTTTACGCCACTGGTCGGTTTCCAGCAAAGTGAGCACCACGTAAAAAAACACCAGCACCATAATCAGCAAGGAAGAACCCACCGAGGTAATGCCCATGGTAAATATTTCGACCAGCCGGTTTCCCTGTTGGGCGAGGTTGTCTTGCAGAGGAATATTATATTGCACGGCCCATGCAATCAGGTGATCCCAGTAGCCCTGGAAGGAAAGAATGTATTGCTGGGATTTTTCAGTAATCAAACCGATATTCACCCATAATAATCCCCCGAACAAGGCAAAGATCAGAAGCAGGACCAAAATGGTGGTGGTCAGTCCCAGCCAGCGCATTCTGGCTGGCAGCCGGTTTTCCAGGGTCTGCTTGATGGGATAGACCAGGGTGGCGATAAAAAACGAAAACACCAGGGGCATGGTCACGACTTTGGTTATTTTCAGAGCCCAGCCCAGCATGAAAACCACAAGCACGGCGAGCAGGATGACAATGGTTTTCTGATAAGGATTGGCGGCCGTATGTGTAAGGGCCATGGAGCATCTCCCGGGAGGCAGCGACACACATGAATGTTTTTCTAAAATACCCCGCCGACGTGGGCTTTGTCAACCCCACAAACCGCAGGCGCGTTTTTCTCGTCACCCCGGCAGGTATTTAGTTCTTGTTGCGGAAAGCATAATTTCACTATTCCCCTCCCCAGATTTGGTGGGAGG
>JAUXBQ010000293.1 GCA_030619365.1 candidate division FCPU426 bacterium
CGCATGCAGGAGGAACAACAAAACTTAAAAGACCTCATCCAGGCCTGGAAGCGCAATCCCGAATTGGCCCTGACACCGGAACTGCGAGAAATCCTGGAGCGCATTCAGGATGTGGCGCCCGAGATGTTCGCTGCCGATAAATTTCGGCTGCTCTATGCCATCGTCGTCCTGATCACCTCAAAAAACCGGTTTAAAAATATTGATTTCTCAAACCAAGCGATAATGGAACGCATGCTCATCAAGAAAACTTTTTTTAATGAGTATACGGATTACGGACTATCCGGTTTTCTCGAAAAAATATTCCGTCCTCCGGGTGATTATAAAGAAAGCACGCCTCCGGATAAGGCCCTGGAATACTCCGAATCCGCACAGGTGATGGCCGTGATTCACCGCATCAATCCGGAGCTGGCCCGAAATATCTTTAATAATTGCTTTGGTTTACATGAACATCTATCAGAACTCTATGCTGCCATGGCCCAAACCAACCCGGAGGAGTTCATCAGATTAATGGAAACCTTGTCCATTAATCCAAGTCTTTTTACAAAAGAAAATGATATGACCAAAAAAGAACTGTCTTCAAAAATAAGTGAACTGGGTGTTTATACCATACTGACTTATTTCGCCCTTACCCGCGGTCTGAATAAACTCCCTAAAAATATTTTAGTAAAAATCTTGACTAGCGTATCCGGCAAAACCCTGGCCAACCTGGTTTCTGAATTCCTTATGGTGGATGAAAACCCGCCGGTCAAGTCCTTGGAAAAAGAATACTACCTCGAATTCCGCAAACGCGAGGCCTTGAACAAACTGCTGCGACAAGCCGTGTCCCACACGCCCCAGGCCGCTGATTTCTGGCAACAGGTGAACGAGACCGACCAGGCCCGCGGAGAAGGCTGGATGTCACAGAAACTTAGTGCCAGGGGCATCCTGCCCTCACTCCGGCCCGGCGGACAGATCCAATTTTCGCCCCTGCGCCTGCTGCTGAGCGTGATCGGCAGCGCCGGACTGGGACTGATCCTGGCCTGGCTGGCACCCGCCCAAACTGCATCCTGGCTATTGCCGATTTTTAGCCTGGCAGCCGGACTGGGCCTGGCCACGGTTTTCGGGCCGCGCCTCTACTACCTGGCGCGTCTGGCCGTGCCTGTCCCTGGTCTGCCAATGCTTAACAATGACACGGTCAATCAACAATTGGTAAAAATATTGGACGATATCGAGCGCCGGGGCGGTTTGCCCCTGGGTTACCGGCGCCCTGACCTGCAAGTGTTCACCCCCCGTTCCTTCTGGTCCGGCCTCCTGCGCGGTTTTCCAATCGCCAAAGGGAGGCAAGGCACTGTCCATCTCCATCCTCATTTCCTGAATCTGCCTTCAAGCGCCCAACACGCCATCCTGGTTCACGAAATATTCGAAGCGCACGGCGTTCCGCACTGGCGCGCCACGCTGCGGGAATACGCCAGTTACTTCCGATGGGGCAGAGAAACGCTGGAAGCGCAAAACAGCTTGGTGGCCGAGGTGCAGGAGGCGCTGGGAGACTCGTACACGGATCCCGACCTTGTTCAGGGCCAGTTGGGCGACGAACTCATTACCCTGGCCAACCTCACCAATCCCGGCCAGACCATCTGGCTTAAACTGTCCGACTCGTCGAACCCGGCCACCGGCCAGCTTCATTATCACCTCTACCTGCGTCACCCCAACAAAATTCAAGATGTCATTTTAGCGGGCGTGGGCCTTAATGTGGGCCAACCCGGCGAGATCAACCTTCTGACGTTCAGCACCGAAGACCCGGCTGTGGACCAGACTGGCCTGGGACAAACGGTCATGAATTTCCTGCGCCAGGAAGCGGTACGGACCAACTGCCATTTCCTCTTCAGCGACGTGGGCGACGCGCGGGTGAGGACTCTGGTGCGCCGGTTCGGTAGGAACGTGGTTATTCCGGACTGGTCCGTTCCCGGCCGGCCAGCCGAGGAACGGATTCCCTGGGTCCGGGATCAGTGGGAAAACTGGCAGGGTAAGTTCCTGGTGGCTGACCCGAAAAATACGGACCAGGTCATCTCCCACGTGGTCTCGGACCTGCGATTGCTGCAAATACGCTCCCAGCAGTTGCTCGAAGCGTTAATCGCCGACCCCGAACAACGCCGCGCAGTTCGCCGGGAAATGACCAGCTTCGCGGCCACGGTTTGGGAACAAAGTTTTAATCCACGACTGGCTGGTCTGGCGCAGCTGTGGGCGGTGTTGAATCGGGTTTCAGGCCTTCAGTTGGAGGAACTGGCAGATGCCGGCAGTCCGGCAGCTCCCATTCTCGCTGATTTAAACGACTTGCTTTTTCCCGGTGATCCGGGTCGCCTGCGCGCATTCATCCCGCTCTCCGACACGCAGGCAGACTCGCTTAACCGCCTTTTCGCGCGCCTGTCGACCCGCGCCCTGGAGCGAACCGAAAACGGGCCGGACGACGCAGCCGCGCGCCTGGCAGAGCTCCCGCGCGATCCCGCATACTCCCGGGTGGCCAGACACCTGAATCCCTGGAACCAGCCGGAAATCAGGGCCCGCGTCAACGCCAGCCTGCTCCGGATTCGCGACACGCGCCCCGAACTGCTTACCGAAGTTTCCACGCCGGTTCTGGCCGGGACCGTCCGGCTGCTGCTGGATCGCGACTGCGTGCCCGACTCCCGTCTGGGGGAGAAAACGGAGCTTTTGGAATACAGCGATTACTTCACAGACTTTCTTAAAGACTACACC
>JAUXBQ010000191.1 GCA_030619365.1 candidate division FCPU426 bacterium
ACCTGCACCCGAATGATGCGGCAACCCCGGATTTTCTTCGCCAGCACTCTGCGGATGGTTTCAACTTCGGGTAATTCAGGCATGCCCACTCCGGTCCCGGGAATACTGGCACCCGCAATAATCCTGGCGGTACAAACCCAACGCGCGGGAAATTTCCAGGCTGCGTTTGAATCCATCTTGCTTTTTGAAATCCAGGGCCAGAAATTCGAGTCCCCGGGCCCGGGCCGCCGCCTGTCCGGCCGCAAACACCTGTGCGGTCCTCTTGTGGGGTGAAATCGTAAGCGTGGTGGTAAATAGCCGGATACCCAGCCGTTTGGCCTGGGCGGCCGTGGCGTTCAGGTTGTATTCAAAACAGGCCTGGCAACGCCGGCCCTGTTCTGGTTCTTTCTCCCAGCCGCGCACAGCCTTTTCCCAGCCAGCTGGATCATACTCGGCGATTATTAATTGAAACCCCTGGTTGTCTGCCACCTGCTGGGCAGCCTCCAAACGACGCAGGTACTCTGCTTGTGGATATATATTCGGATTGTGGAAATAACCTATTACGCGGTATGTATCTGCCAGGCGTTCCTGTACAGCTGTGGCATCCGGCGCGCAACATATGTGCAAGAGTACTGGCGTTTTTTCGGGCATTTCCTTCCGACCTCTTCCTTAAGTGGGACTGATTATAGGCAGATTGGCGTGTCCGGGCAAGCGGGAAATCCCCGCTTGCTCCCGGGCTTGGCACCGTGCTACAATCCGCATCCAAAGCCGGGTACAATGTGCTTAAGTTCCTTTATTTTTTACGTTTTTTAGTCTATATCTATCTGTGTGCATCTGTGTGTATCTGTGGCTATTTTTTCTTTGGGGTTTTATATGATCATCAAGACCGATCCCGCCATCATCGCCGGATACCTGGAGGACGCCTCGGGCTTCATCCAAGGCGCGGCCAGCCGTCTCGTCATCCCCGAAAACGAGGATGAGGTCGCGGACTTTCTGCGGGAGGCTTCGGCCGGCAATGAACCGGTCACGATTGCCGGAGGACGGACCGGCGTGGCAGCCGGCTGCATTCCTCGCCGCGGCTCCCTGCTCTCCCTGGAGCGCCTGGATTGGCTGGGCCCTATCACCAAAACAAACTCGGGCAATACGATTTCCGTAGGCCCGTCCGTCCGCCTGGAAACCCTGAAGGAAGCGGTGAAGCGGGCGGGCCTGATGTACCCCCCGGATCCCACTGAACCCACGGCCACGTTGGGCGGCAACGTGGCCACCAATGCCAGCGGCGGACAGTGCTTTAAATATGGCAGCACCCGGCACTCGGTGTTAGGCCTCACACTGGTGCTCTCCACCGGCGAGCGCCTCACCCTGGAGCGCGGGAAATCCTCTTCCCAAGAGGATATGCTGTCGTATTACCTCAATTCCGGCCGCCGGCTGGACTGCCCCCGGCCCCAACTCGGTCAGGTCCGGGTTGAAAAAAACGCGGCCGGCTATTTTTCCGCGCCCGGCATGGACCCGCTTGATCTTCTCATCGGCATGGACGGCACCCTGGGCGTGATCACGTCGCTGACCCTGCGATTGCTGCCCGCGGTGCCCGGCATTTTCTCCCTGGCAATCTTTTTCAGCGACCCCCAGGCGGCCGTGGCCTGCGCAGAGGTGATTCGCGCTTCCAGCCGTGGGATCAAACTCCGCAGAGGGATTTCGCCCGCTTCCCTGGAATTCATGGACGAACGGTCGCTGGCCCTGCTGCGGCCCGATTTTCCCTCGCTCCCGGAAACGGCCCGGTCCGTGCTGCTGATTGAGCAGGAATACCCGGCCAAACGTGAAGACGCGGCGCTTACAGACTGGTCGGATTTTCTCGAAGCGGAGGACGTGCCGGAAAATATGATTTGGTTCGCCGAAACCGAACAGGACCGCGCCCGCCTCAGGGAACTCCGTCACGCGCTGCCTGAGCGCGTCAATACGCTGGTGCGGCAGCGCAAGCTTCCCAAGGTAGGCACGGACATGGCGGTCCCGGAAGACGTTTTCCCGGGGATGCTGGGGGTGTATTACCAGGGCCTGGAGGCCAGTGGCCTGGATTTCCTGGTGTTTGGGCATATCGGGGAATGCCACCTGCACGCCAACGTGCTGCCGCACAACCAGGTCGAATATAACGCCGCCAAGTCACTCTATCTGCGCTTTGCCCAGGAGGCGGTGGCGCGCGGGGGGACCGTAAGCGCTGAGCATGGCATTGGCAAAATCAAGCATGATTTTCTCAAACTGATGGTGGGCGAAAAAGGGTTCCGGGAAATGGCCCGGGTCAAGCGCTGCTTCGACCCGGCGCTCATCCTGAACCGGGACAACGTGTTCCCCGAATCGTACCTGCGCCGGGAACCTAGTCCCCCGCCTCCCGGCTTGACAAGCAACCGCCCATCCTCCAGAATAAACAGGGGGGATATAAGGAGGTGAGAAGAATGACCCTCGAAATCACTCCTCAGGACGCCTTGATTGTCGTGGATATGCAGAATGATTTCATGCCCCACGGTGCGCTGGCCGTGGCCGAGGGGGATTACATTGTCCCGCTCGTCAACCAGTTGCTCGCCTGTTTTCCCACGCGCGTACTCACGCGTGATTGGCATCCAGCCGATCATCTTAGTTTCGCCGCGAATCCGACCTACACGGACAAATCCTGGCCCCCGCACTGCGTGCAGGACACGCCCGGCGCGGCGTTCCACCCGGATCTTCAGCAGGAGCGGGCCGACAAGATCATCAGCAAGGGCACGGACCCCTCCCGCGAAGCCTACTCCGGGTTCCAGCACACGGACCTGGCCGAATGGCTGCGGGGCAGGAACGTGCGGCGGGTATTCGTGACCGGACTGGCCACGGATTTCTGCGTGAAAGCCACGGCCCTGGACGCCAAGCAGGCCGGGTTTGAAACGTATCTGGTCCAGGATGCCGCCCGCGGGGTGAACAACCCGCCGGGCAGCGTGGAAGCGGAAATCCAGATCATGCGCAACAGCGGCATCCATGTCATCCACAGCTCGGACCTGGATTGCTCATGAGGCACAAGGACGTCACTCAACAATGGAGCCGGCGCGAGGACATGGCGCTGGTCACGGATTTTTACGAACTCACCATGCTCTCCGGATACCTCCAGCATGGGTTAGCCGAACAGCGGGTGGCGTTCGAGTATTTTTTCCGGACCCTGCCGCCCCATAACGGTTTTGTTCTGACCGCCGGTCTTGAACAGTTTCTTAATTACCTCGAAACCCTGCATTTCACGGCGCAGGACATTGCCTATCTGGACAGTCTGAAGGTTTTTAATAAAAATACCCTGCAGTACCTCGCCCATTTTAAACCCGACGTGGAAGTCCTCGCAGTTCCCGAAGGCACGCCCGTATTCCCCCACGAACCGATTCTGCGCCTGTCCGGACCCCTACCCCACGTGCAGCTGATAGAAACCTTTCTGCTCAACGCTCTGAACTATCAGTCACTCATCGCCACCAAAACCGCCCGCATCTGCCTGGCGACCCAGGGTGAACCGGTATTGGAATTCGGTTTACGCCGGGCCCAGGGCCCTGACGGCGGCCTGTCCGGCAGCCGGGCCGCTTTTATCGGCGGCGCCCAGGCCACCAGCAACGTCCTGGCCGGCCGCCTCTACGGCATTCCCGTGCGGGGAACCCACGCCCACTCCTGGGTGATGAGCTTCCCCAGCGAAAAAGAGGCCTTCACAGCCTTTGCCGACACCTTTCCCCAGGGCTGCGTCCTGCTGGTGGACACCTATAACACGTTGAAAAGCGGCGTGCCCAACGCCATCCAAGTCCTGAAATCCCGGCCCCATATCGATCCCGCGATCCGGATTGATTCCGGGGACCTGGCCAAACTGTCCAAAGCCGCGCACCGCATGTTTGCCCAAGCGGGCATGCCCCAGGTGCGGATCGTGGGAACCAATGATTTGGACGAAGACCTGATCGCGGACTTGAAACGGCAGGGCGCCAAAATAAACACCTGGGCCGTGGGTACCCATCTCATAACGTCCAAGGATCACCCGGCCTTGGACGGTGTGTATAAACTGGTGGCCATGCAAAAAAACGGCCAGTGGGTTCCCCGCATCAAGCTTTCGGCCAATCCGGAAAAAGGCACTGACCCGGGATTGAAACGGCCCCTGCGTTGTTATAACGGAGACGGGCAACCCCTGGGAGATATTATGATTTCGGAAAACGAGTCCCCGCCCACGGGCCCGGACCTACTCTCGGTCGACCGCCGCTATTTGTATCAAAAAAGAAAACTGAGCAATGTATCGCGGGTAGAAGACTTACTGCAGCCCGTGTTCCGCCGGCAGAAGCGCCTGGCGCGCGCCCCCACCCTGCCGGAAATCAGAAACCACGCGCAGTCCTGCCTGGCGTCCTTTCCCGAAGAATACCTCAGGCTGCGCAATCCGGAAATTTACTGGTTGGGATTGTCCGAAACGCTGGCAAAAATCAAAACAAACGTTCTGGACGAACTATAGGCAGACGCCGCTGGCACACGTCGGACGCTCGCGGGATTTCACCACAAGGTTTTGGTCTGGCGCTTGCTCTTGGGAGCGCGCCGGGGATTGCCCTTCTTGCGGGTGTGTCCTGCCCAGCCGTGCTCCTCTTTTTTCCCGTGCCAAAACTCGGCTCCGCCGGGACGCGCATCTCGAATTTGGGAGCGTTGCAGCAGGCTTTCGGGCGGGACCACGGTAACCCGGTGGACCCGGCAGGCGCTGGCCAGGTCACGGTCCGCGGTGACCACCAATACACCGGAGCTGTGCCCCCCGGTTTTTTCCACCAGATCTATTATAACTTCGTCCGCGGTTTCGCCCCGCGCGGAATAAATGAACTGCACGCCTTCGCGCTGCGACTTTTGGCGATAGGGATTTTCGCCGCCCGCGCCGTCGTACACGACTGTTACACGATGCTGAGTGCCGCGGCGGTATTGCGCGAGTTTGCGCAGCAGGGCCTCCTGGGCGCCGTTAAAATTATCCCGCTCGATCCGCGAGAGTTCGGCGTCGCGACGGATGACGTTAAAACCGTCCACGATCACGTGTTTCGCCATGAATCACCACTCCCATCCCGACATAACAAAAATCTAGCCACCAAGACACCAAGGCACAAAGTAAACAAAAAATAGTTAAATCGCTATAAAAATAAATATACTATATTTTTTCTTGGTGTCTTGGTGTCTTCGTGG
>JAUXBQ010000221.1 GCA_030619365.1 candidate division FCPU426 bacterium
CGAAGAACCGGCCACAACCGAAGAACCGGCCACAACCGAAGAACCGGCCACAACCGAAGAACCGGCCACAACCGAAGAACCGGCCACAGCCGAAAAACCGTCTGACGCATAAGTCCGGCATTCGCCGGATTCTGAACGGACTGGTTGGCACGTATTCATTTTTTCATACTTGAATTCATAATTTCATTTTTCATTCGCCAGAGGCCGTCTGATGAGTATTGCCGGTACACAGGTGAGCGTGCCTGAAAAAATCCCTCCTCAGAATCTGGAAGCCGAACAGTCCACCTTGGGCGCCATGCTGCTGGAGGCGGACGCCATTGGCCGGGCACTGGAAATTATCCGCGAAGAAGCCTTTTACCAGGAAGCCCACCGCATCATTTTTCGCGCCATTCTCGAACTCTATAACCGCAATGAACCCGTGGATTACATTACGCTCACCGATTTGCTGTCCCGCTGGGGCGAGCTGGATAAAATAGGCGGAGCCGCCTACCTGACCAGCCTGACGGACGCAGTGCCCACCACCGCCCACGTGGAGCATTACGCCCGGATCGTCAGGGAGAAACACACCCTGCGCAGCCTGATCCGGACCGCCACCCAGGTGGTGGGGCGCTGCTACACCGAGGAAGAGGACGCCGGGCGCCTGCTGGACGAGGCGGAAAAGGCCATTTTTGAATTGTCCCAGGACCGCCAGCGCGGTACCGTGGTCCAGGTCCGGGACGTGATACACAACGCCATGGAGATGGTCGAGAACCTTTCCAAACATGACTCGCACATTACCGGCGTGCCCACCGGGTTCCCGGAACTGGACCAGATCACCGCCGGCTTGCAGCCCGGGGAATTGGTGATTCTGGCCGCGCGACCCTCCATGGGCAAGACCGCTCTGGCCTTGAACATAGCCGCGTATGCGGCCATCGAGGCCAAGATCCCGTCCGTGGTTTTTTCCATGGAAATGAGCTCCGAGTCCCTGGTGACCAGGATGCTGTGCACCGACGCCCGCGTGGACCTGAAAAACGTGCGCACCGGCCGCCTGGGCGAGGGCGACCTGGGGCATTTGTCCATGTCCGCCGGGCGCTTGTTCGATTCACCGATTTTTATCGATGATTCCCCCAGCAACAACGTGCTGGAGATCCGCTCCAAGGCCCGGCGCCTGAAGTCCGAACAGAAGATCGGCCTGGTGATCATCGACTATATCCAGATGATGCAAGGCGTGGGCCGGATCGAAAACCGGCAGCAGGAAATCGCGAGCATCTCCCGCTCCCTGAAGGGACTGGCCAAGGAGTTGCGGGGGCCGGTCCTGGTGGTGTCCCAGTTGTCGCGCGCGCCGGAATCGCGGGTGGGGGAGAGCCGGCGGCCGCAATTGTCCGATTTGCGCGAATCCGGCGCGATCGAACAGGACGCGGACGTGGTGGCGTTTA
Source organism: candidate division FCPU426 bacterium (assembly GCA_030619365.1). Classification (GTDB taxonomy): domain Bacteria; phylum Oederibacteriota; class JAAXVQ01; order JAAXVQ01; family JAUVAV01; genus JAUXBQ01. Next base: position 1,416 of record JAUXBQ010000221.1, read on the forward strand.
TCTACCGTGAAGCCTACTACGACCGGGAAAAACGCGACGACAAGACCGCGGAAATAATCATCGCCAAGCAACGCAACGGCCCCACCGACACGGTCAAGCTCATCTTTAACCAGAATTACACGCGCTTTGACAGCATGTCCTGGCGGGCGCCCGGCGGGGAGCAGTGATGCACGGGCCCGGTGGCCGCCCCACCTGGGTGAACGTGGATCTCGCCGCCCTGCGTTGGAATGCGCGCCAGGTCCGCCGCTTGGTCGGGGACCAGGTCAGGATTCTGGCCGTGGTCAAGGCCAATGCCTACGGCCACGGCGCAGTAGCTTGCTCGCGCGCGCTGGTCCGGGCCGGTGTCGACGAGTTGGGCGTAGCCACTGTGGAAGAAGGGCAGGAACTGCGCACAGCCGGGCTCAAACTCCCCATTGTCATTTTCGGACTGGCGCAGTCCGGGGAAATGCGGGCCGTAACGCGACTGCGGCTGCAGCCGGCCGTGGTTTCGCGCGAACAGGTGCGGGCCCTGTCCCAAGCCGCCCGCCGGGCCGGAGTCACGGTTCCCGTGCACCTGAAAGTGGATACCGGCATGGGCCGGATCGGAATTCAGCCGCCAGAGGCGCGCGCGTTCCTGGCCTGGCTGAAAAAACAACCGCGGATCTCCCTGGGCGGCATTTTTACGCATTTTTCCCACGCCGATGGCCGGGACCAAAAACTGTTGAAACAGCAGACCCGGTATCTGCGGCAGGTAGCAACCGAGGCCCGGGCCCTGGGCTGGAAAGGCTTTGCTATGCACGCCTCCAATTCGGCGGCCATCATGGCATCGCCGGAGACGCATGCGGACATGGTCCGCCCGGGCCTGATGCTCTACGGGCTCTACCCGTCCCCACGCCTGGAATCCAGGGTGCGGCTCAAACCCGCGCTGCAATGGACCACGCGGATCATCCAACTGAAAAACGTGCCGGCCGGAACCGGGTTGTCGTACGGCCACACCTTTATAACCAAACGGGTCTCCCGCATCGCCACCCTGCCCGTGGGATACGCGGACGGATTCTTCCGCGCGCTCTCCAATCGTGGCCGGGTGCTGGTCCGTGGCCGGGTGTGTCCGATCGTGGGCCGGGTGTGCATGGACATGTGCCTGGTGGACGTGAGCGCCGTGTTGGGCGTCAAAACGGGCGATGAGGCCGTACTCATCGGGTCCCAGCGAGGACGGCGATTGACCGCCGATGACCTGGCCGCCAGCCTCGATACCATTTCCTACGAGATTGTAAGCGCCATCGGCGTCCGCGTGCCACGCGTATTTCAGGGAGGGCGGGCATGAAAAAAAGGACTTTCTGGGTGTTGAAGACCGTGGACCGGTTCTCCAGCCCGGTTGTTCATATTATTGAAGAGATTGGAGACATCTTTCTGCTCATGGGCAGGCTGCTGGCAGCCACGTTCAATTTGTTAGTGCATCCCCACCGCCTGCGCCGGTTTTATTACCAATCCATTCTTGAGCAAATGGTCCAGGTGGGCGTGAATTCCATTCCCGTGGTGATCACCACCGCGCTGTTTACGGGCATGGTGCTGGCCCTGCAGACCGGGGTCACTATGGAAGCCAAGATCGAGGGCTCCTCGGTGTTCATCGGCAACATCGTCAACCTGTCCCTAACCCGGGAACTCGGTCCGGTGCTCACCGCGCTCCTGGTGACCGGCCGGGTGGGTTCGGCCATGGCCGCGGAGATCGGGTCCATGAAAATCACGGAACAGCTCGATGCGCTCCGCACCCTGGCGGCCAATCCCGTGGAATACATCGGCGTACCGCGTTTTTTGGCAATCATCGTTATGCTCCCCCTGCTCACCATCCTGGCCGACGTGCTGGGTTCCTTGGGCGGCTGGCTGGTGGCGACCTTTCACCTGGGTATCTCCTCTCACGTTTATTGGGAAGGCGCCTTTAACACTGTGCAATTCAGCGACGTGTCTTCCGGCATATCCAAGAGCTTTTTCTTCGCCATTATTCTCTGTATTTTCGCGCTCTACCGGGGCTTCACCACGCGCGGGGGCGCCGTGGGCGTGGGCCGCTCGACCACCGGCGCGGTGGTGAACGCCTCGATCACGATCTTGATCGCGGATTATTTTTTAACGCAGATGTACGCAATCCTGTTCTAAACGGAAATAAAAAGGAGCTAGTGCGTGCTTAAAATCGCCAACCTGCATGTCGCCTTTGGCGCCAACCGTGTTTTGCGCGGCACCAATCTGGAAATTAAAAAAGGCGAGACCATGGTGATAATCGGCCGGTCAGGCGAGGGGAAAAGCGTGCTTTTAAAGTGCATTCTCACGCTGCTGGAACCGGACGACGGGCATATCTGGTTTGATGGAGAGGACCTCACCGCAGCCACCGAACGCGCGCAGGCCCGGGCCCGGCGGCGTTTTGGCATGCTGTTCCAGAGTTCGGCCCTGTTTGATTCGCTGACCGTGGAGGAAAACGTCAGCTTCGGCCTGCGGCGCCTGAAAGATCTGTCCGAGAGGGAAATCCAGGACGTGGTGCGCACCCGGCTGGCCCTGGTGGGGCTCAAGAACATCGAAACCCAGTATCCGTCCGAACTGTCCGGGGGCATGAAAAAGCGGGTGGCCCTGGCCCGCGCCATTGCCATGGACCCCGAGATCATTCTCTACGACGAACCGACCACGGGCGTGGATCCCATCATGGCGGACGCGGTCAATGACCTGATCATCGAGATGAAGAAGAAACTGGCCGTGACCTCAATCGCGGTCACGCATGACATGGTCAGCGCGTACAAAATCGCGGA
>JAUXBQ010000189.1 GCA_030619365.1 candidate division FCPU426 bacterium
CCAATCGCCAGGTGATTATGCATTGGGTGCGCGGGGCTTTTGAAAAAGTGTTTGCACAAGCTGCGGAGCGCTTGGGGCTGCACCTGGTTTATGACGTGGCGCATAACATCGCCAAGTTGGAGCGTCACCAGGTAGAGGGGCGGGAGCGCGAGGTCTGCGTGCACCGCAAGGGCGCCACCCGCGCGTTTCCAGCCGGGCACCCGGACGTGACCACCCGCTACCGCGCCGTGGGCCAGCCTGTGCTCATTCCCGGGAGCATGGGGACCGCGTCCTATGTGTGCGTAGGCACGGAAAAGGCCATGCTGGAAACCTTTGGCTCCACAGCGCACGGCGCGGGCCGGGTTTTATCGAGAAACGCGGCTTTGCGCCGGACCCGGGGGCGATCCATCGCCCAGGAGCTGGAGAGCCAGGGCATATACGTCATGGCCCGGGGCAAGGGTACGCTGGCCGAGGAAGCGCCCGAGGCGTATAAACCCATTGAGCTCGTGGTTGAGACCGTGCACGAGGCCGGGTTGTCCAAGAAAGTGGCGCGGTTGAGACCCTTGGGGGTAGTGAAGGGATAAGGAGTTAAAATTGAAAAAAACAGACACACAGTGGATGGCGCAAGTTTATTTTGATGTATAATGATAAGGAGGCGAAACCGATAATTATAAAAATTATCATGATAGGACCCCTCGCCTTGGCGGGAACCAGGAACAAGACATGACCCAGGTCCGACTTTCCCTCGTTATTTTAGTGGTGCTCTTCATGGCCGCGGTGTTCACCGTGGGGTGGGGGTTGAATTATTATTATCGATATTACTATGCTGCCGAGCAAATGAAGTATGCGGAGCGCCATCACCGCTTCCAGGACGTCATTCATGCCAAGATAAGCAGCCATTGGCAACAGCGTTTAGGCGAACTGGTCGAGTCGAGTTTGTCCCTCCTCCCCCAAAAACCAGAAGATATCCCAAAAAGGCTAAGGTCGATGCAAACCGCCAAAACAGAGATCCGCCGCGCCATTTACCTTACGACCGAGTATATATATTTAGCCCATTGGAAAAGAGCGCGCGTTTCACGAGCAGCCAATTATCAACCCAGCTTAATCTTGGAGAAACCTGAATTTAAACGTGCTGAAATACTGGAGTATCGCGATCACGACTATGCCTCGGCTATCAGCATCTATGAGCAGCACTGGTTGGAAAATCCCACAGATTTTGAGGCCGTGAAGGCCCTGGCGCGATGCCTGATAAAAATCGAGAATTATGCGCGGGGGATCAAGCTCTACCAATACCTCGTGGAGCAGAACCCGCCCATCCCAAAATGGGATGACACGCCCCTGGCCATTACGGCCACCATCCAATTGCTGCAGATCTTCAAGCAACAAGGTTCGCTGGCAATGGAAAAAGCCTTAGCCCTTGAATTCTATCGCGATTTAGTGCGGCAAAAGTGGGAGCTTTCCCAAATTAAACAGCAGCTCTTTAAAAAAATGACGCAGGCGATCATTGGTCAGTATAAGGAGGATAAGACGTATCAGGCTGGATACCGGGAGATTAACAGGCTGGCAACGCAAATAATGAAAAACGAGGACTACGTTAATTCGATTATTCGGCACGTAACACCCGGCGTGACCAGGCGCGAGCAGCAGACTTTCCAAGTATTATTCCTGCCTGCTCACCAAGCCGCCAAATCATTCCTCTTAATCACCGCCCGCCAGAAAAATCATCTGATCTTAGACGTTCACTATCCGCGTTGTGTGGAGAAACATTTGGAGCCTTATTTATCACAATTGGCTCAGGAGTACGCCCTTGGTTTCAGATGGTACCTGGCGGACCGCGAAAAGGCCTTCTCTCCAGCCAACAAAAAATTTTCCGATTCCCGGGCGGTGATGCGGGATTTCCCGGACTTGCAGGTAGCGCTGGGGATTTCGGATCATCTGCACCAGGCAGAGCTAGCCCGACTCGATAACATTAAGCGGCTCTTTGTGCTCGGTTTTGCCGTCTTTGTCGCCTTGTTGTTGATCGTTTTGTTCCTGGTGATTAAACAAGTCAGACTGAATGAACTCAAATCCGACTTTGTAGCCCAAGTATCCCATGAGCTTAAGACCCCGCTGACCGCCCTGCGCATGCTGTCCGAACTTCTGGATGAAGAACCCCGCCAGCCCTTGCCCCTAAGACGGCAATATTATGCCGCGATGCTGAAAGAATCGGTGCGGCTCTCCCGCTTGATTGAAAACTTATTAAATATTTCCAGAATCGAGCGGAGAAAATATCACTACCATTTTCAGCAGGAGAAAATAGACGGCATTTTGGCCGAGGCCGCCGGGATATTCAGGAACGCTGGCCGGCACGCTTCCTCGTCCCTTCAACTCAAACTTGAAAGTAATGCTTCGGCGTGGATTGACCGTGAAGCCATCATCCTAATGGTCATTAATCTAATAGATAATGCCAGAAAATATTCACACCCTCGGCAAGCCATCTGGTTGGAGAGCAGTCAAGAGGGTAACCGTATTATCGTGCAAGTGCGGGATAAGGGCGTGGGGATGACCAGGAAGGAACTCCGGCAGGCCTTCAAGAAGTTTTATCAGGTCCGAATGAACTACACCCAACGGTTTAAAGGAGTGGGATTAGGTTTGGCGATTGTCCGCCGGATTGTGAAGGCCCACCAAGGAAAAATCACCTTGCTCAGTGAACCCGGCAAAGGTACGACCGTAAGGATAGAATTACCCGGTAATCGCGCCAAACGATACCGGGATGGGCACGCCAGCCAGGCCCCGGAACCAGAACCAGTGGCGGATAAACCATCGCGCAAAACCTAAACCACCTAGGGCCGGGGAATATCCCTCAGGAGGACCTATGACCACCATCCTCATTATTGAAGATGAACCCTCCATACTGCTGGGCTTGGAAAACGCCATGCTCAAAGCAGGGTATGAAATCCTCATCGCCCGGGATGGCCGGCAGGGATTAAAATTTGCACTCCAGGAGAAAGTAGACTTGGTGATATTGGATTTAATGCTGCCGACCATGGACGGCCTGGAGGTGCTGAGGCAACTGCGCAAGCAAGATATGCGCACGCCGGTCATTATTCTCACAGCCAAGGGTCAGGAAGCGGATAAAATCAAGGGTTTCAAGCGGGGAGCAGATGATTACATCGTTAAACCGTTCAGTGTGAAAGAATTGAAAGCAAGAGTGGCGGCCATCTTAAAGCGCTGCCAACCCGCCGCCCTTTCTACGGAACAGGTCACCATTGAGGGGATGGAGTTTGATTTCAAAGCCATGCGAGCGCAGGGTGCGGGCCAAGCCGGAAAGTTTACCACCCGGGAATTGGAATTGCTGAAAGTCCTGGTCCAGTGCCAGGGGGAGGTGGTTAGCCGGGAGCGAATTTTAGAGGCGGTCTGGGGATATCAACCTGACGCCGCGGCTGCGACCCGATCGGTCGATAACTATATTGTCCGCCTACGGAAAAAAATTGAGCCAGATCCCAATCAACCTGTGCATATTATAACCGTGCACGGCCTGGGGTACCGATTTCAAGCCTAGCAGGCTGCTGAAAAACTCCCGCTTTGCCTGCCCCCCTGCCTTCCGCCCACATCTGGACTGCTCCACCAGCATATCTGTCCTATAAACGAACCTTCGCCCCAATACCCGGTTACTCCTGTTAATGATTATATAACCGCATATAATTTAAGGGATATCATATCGATATTCCCCTCCCCGGATTTGGTGGGAGGGGATTAAGGGGAGGGGGTAAAAGTTTTATATTTAAAGGCTTATCCCCTCACCTTTGTCCTCTCCCGCAAGGGGAGAGGAATTAATAAATAATATTAACTTGTATAATTCCGCGACAGCTTGCTGCGCGGTTATATAGCTGCCAGCCACCAACCGGCTTGGTACAAAGTTATGACAAATTGTGACATACCTTAGAAACCTGGGTGAGGAAGCCTATGCTATGCTGAGGTTGAAAGCAAACACAAGGGGGATAAGATGAAGACCATCACTTTATTCATGGTTGTGCAGTTTTTCGTTCTGGCGTCCTCGGGGTGGGCTGCGGATTCACAACGCAGCCAGGTCTTCCAACAGTATCAAGAAGGGCTGTTTTACGAGACTGACATTGGCAATTTAGCCTTGGCCCAAAAAGCCTACCAAGCTGTGGCCCAACATAGTGAATATCCGGAATTGGCAGCCGCCGCCATCTATCGCTTGGGTCTCATCCATGAAAAAAGCGGCAATATTCCTGCCGCCAAAAAAGCATTTTACCGAATTATCTCTGAGTTTGATGAACAGAAATCACTCGTGCGGCAGGCAGAAACCCGATTAATGCATTATGTGCAAAAGCAAGTTGAGATTAAGTCAGAACCGAAGAAATCAGTAAAAACCAAACCAGGGATCAAGCCGGCGCCAAAAAGGAAGCACCTCGCCCAGCCGGCGGAGAGCAAAAAACCGCCGCCATTCCAGGATCCCAGCCTGGCCGGTAAAATCGGATTTGGCCTAAGTGCGACCACTGATCAAGACCTGTCTATACACCTTCGCCTGGCAGCGGCTGAGCAAATGATGTGGGAAATTTTTGCCCGAAGCAGGGCCAATTACTGGGCCGGCGGTATGCGCGGGTATTATTTAACCCAACCAGTGGCGCCCGGAGTGCCCCTGCGCCCTTATGTCGGCCTGGCTTTAAGCCTGGAGCCCAGCCGCAGCGGCTACCGGTTCGGCGTATTTGTTGGCACAGAATACCTGGTTGGCGGCCGGCTCGGCTTGGGATTGGATGGCGGGTATTATTATAGAAAATATGAAGATGAGCAGCGAATTATTCAAGAAGCTGTACCCAGAGCAAATTTATGTGCAACGATCTATTTCTAAACGTATGCGTAAAAGAAGGGGAGTGAGATTTATGACCTTTATAATGAGAGGTGTTTAGAGAAGCCAACGACAGCTACTACCCTGGCAATTCGTGAAAAAGGGGATGATGCAGATGAAAACCATGAAGAAAGGAAGGTGTATGATGAAACAAATAATCCTAATAACAGCAGTAGTACTGGCAAGTATTTTTAGCGCCTTATCCGCGCAAGCAACACGGGTCGTAGGCGGACAAGTTGGGAACAGCGGGGACACCAATCCCGCGACCTTTCACTTTGACGCCTTAAACAATAACATCCAACTCTCGCAGCCGGATGGCAATCCCATTAATATAGGAAACGTGCAATTCCTGTACGGAACGGA
>JAUXBQ010000050.1 GCA_030619365.1 candidate division FCPU426 bacterium
ATCATATTCCGGCGCAATGGAGGTGTCAAGGAAATAGTATACAATATATAAGGTCTAACTTATGTCGCGACCACAATATATTGGTGTTTTGGGAATTGATAGGCAGAGGAAAAATCGCTGTTTCATTATATTATACCCAATGCCCTGGAGTGTAAACGGCAAAGTATGTTGTGGACAAAATTGCTGGACCGCGCCAACGGGAAAGGATACAATCCCTTTCAATTGAAATAATTTGGGAGGAAGAAATCCGTGCCCAACAAATTTGCTGCCGCCATCAACTGTATGGACGGCCGGGTCCAAGAGCCGGTCATCAGATATCTGGTAAAAACACTAAGCGTGAAGTACGTGGACATGGTCACCGAACCCGGGCCGGATAAGCTGCTCAGCGAAAACCGTAAAAAAGCGGTTATCAGGGAACTGAAGCGCAAAGCACGCATTTCTTGCGACAAGCACGGTTCGCGCGTGCTGGCCGTGGTGGGGCACCACGACTGCGCGTCCAATCCCGCGGGCGCGAAAAAACATCAACAGCAGGTAAAGCAGGCACTGGAAACGGTCCGGCGCTGGAAGTTGCCCGTGGAAGTCATCGGGCTATGGGTGAATGGGCAAGGGAAGGTTGAGCGGGTAGATGATCGGAAAACAAAAACAAATTGAACAACTGAGCAGCTGAGCAGCAGAAGGGCCTTCGGCCGACTTACCCCTCCGCCCGCTGTTTAGCGCGCTCGGCCCTTTTGCGCTGCAGGGGATCGAGGATTTTCTTGCGCAGGCGCAAAGACTTCGGTGTGATTTCCACCAGCTCGTCTTCATTAATGTATTCCAACAATTGTTCCAGGCTCATTCTGCGGGGTGGGGCGATGGTCAGGGCCTCGTCCGAGGACTTGCTGCGCATGTTGGTGAGCTGTTTGGTCTTGGTGATATTCACCGTGAGGTCCGAGTCGCGGCTGTGCTCGCCAATAATCATGCCGCTGTACACTTCGGTGCCGGCCCCGACGAAGTACTCGCCCCGGTCCGCCAGCTGAAACAGGGCGTAGCCGGTGGCGTTGCCCGGCGTGTCCGCGATCAGGACGCCGCGTTGGCGCCCAACCGCGCCGGGCTTTAAGGCCTGATACCCGGACACCGTGTGATGCATAATCCCCTCTCCGCGAGTGACGGTTAAAAATTCCGTGCGAAAACCCAGCAGGCAGCGGGAGGGGATCGAAAACATGGCGCGGGTGCGCCCATCGGACATGGTTTCCATGTTGATCATTTCCGCCTTGCGCGAGCCCAGGCGCTCAATGCAGGCCCCGATGTCCCCGCTCACCACGTCAATGCTCAGTTCCTCATACGGTTCCAGCACCTGCCCGTTTTCATGGTGGAGAATGACTTCCGGCTTGCTGATCTGAAACTCGTAGCCCTCGCGGCGCATGGTCTCGATTAGAATGGCCAGGTGCAACTCGCCCCGGCCGGCTACCTGCAGGGCGTCGGGCGAATCCGTGTCCTGAACCCGCAGGCTCAGGTTGGTGAGCGCTTCCTTATACAAGCGTTCGCGCAAATGCCGCGTGGTCACGTATTGCCCTTCCTTGCCGGCAAAGGGGCTGTTGTTGACCGTGAAAACCATGGTCAGCGTGGGCTCGTCCACGGCCAGACCGGGCAGGGCTTCGGGCGTTTCCGGGTCCACGATGGTGTCGCCGATGGTGATGTCATTCAGGCCGGCCAGCACGACCACCTCGCCCGCGTCCGCTTTTTCCACCTCCACACGCTTCAAACTCTCGTGCGCGTACAAAGCGGTCACTTTGAACGGGGTAACTTGCCCGTCCTGATGCCGAACCGCAGCCACGGTCTGGTTTTTGACCAGCGTACCCCGGGTAATGCGGCCAATGGCCAGACGGCCCAGGTAATCGGAATGATCCGTGTTGGTGACCAGGAGCTGGAGCGGCTTATCCGGCTCCACGTCCGGGCCCGGGATCTCCCGCAGCAGGGCCTCGAACAGCGGCTCCAGGTCGTGCGAGACATTGTCCATTTCCGTGCGGGCAAACCCTTCGCGGGAACTGCCGTAGAGCACGGAAAAGTCCAGTTGCTGGTCGCTGGCGTCCAAGGCCACGAAAAGGTCGAAAATCTTATCCAGCGTGTCATGCGGCTGGGCATCCGGCCGGTCGATCTTGTTGACCAGGACCACGGCGCGCAGGCCTCGCTCCAGGGCTTTTTTCAGGACGAACTTGGTCTGGGGCAGTGGTCCTTCGGCCGCGTCCACCAGCAGCAGGATGCCGTCCGCCATCTGCATGATGCGCTCCACCTCGCCGCCGAAGTCCGCGTGTCCGGGCGTGTCGATGATGTTGATCTTAATCCCGTTTTTATGAATGGCAGCGTGCTTGGAGAAAATGGTGATGCCGCGTTCTTTCTCAAGCGGGTTGCTGTCCATCACGCGTTCCTCCACGGTCTCCCGCTCGCCGAAAGAACCGCTCTGCCGCAGCATGGCGTCGATGAGCGTGGTCTTCCCGTGGTCAACGTGGGCCACGATGGCGATATTTCGAATGTCTTCCCGGATAGGCATGATTTAAAACAGGTACTCCTTTCAAAATGACAAAACAAAGCCGCTTAGTTTAACCAAAGCAGGGGAATCAGGCAAGTGATTTATAAGTCGCTGTCGCAGCAAAGTGATAATGTCCTATTCTGGCAAAATAGAAATGTCCTATTTTGTATAATGTCGCCAACTAACCCAGGAAAGGAAGTTGGCTATGCGAAAGGATATTATCCCCATGAGCATTAAAGAATTCAAAAAACTACATCTGGTCAAAAAAGCTAATGAAAAACTCATCACTCAAGCCCGAGCTGCTGATGTACTCGGCATCACCGAACGTCAATTTAGGCGTATGTTGCATAAGTTTCTCCTCCTGGGTGAATGCGGTCTGGTTCATCAGCTCCGTGGCAGACCTTCACACCGCAAACTTTCCGAAAACCTCCAACGTACGGTTGAGGATATCTATCAAAAAGAGTTTGACGGCTATCGACCAACCTTTTTCACCGAAAAGCTGGCCTCGGAATTTGATATATCCATCAGTAAAGAGTCCGTCCGTCTCATCTTGGCGGAACGTAACCTCTGGACCGTACGCCCCAGGAAACTCAAGCACCGTACCAAACGCCCCAGAAAACCATATCGCGGCGAACTGGTTCAAATGGACGGCTCTGTTCATCAATGGTTTGACGGTTCTGAAGGCTACTGTGTCCTCATGCTTTACATTGACGATGCTTCTTCTACCGTTTATGCTCGCTTTTATCCTTATGAAGGCACTATCCCTGCCATGGACTCTTTTCGCCGTTATATTCAGCGTTATGGCATTCCCATGGCCCTTTATACCGACCTTCACAGCACCTATCGCAACAACAATAAAAAACTTTCCATTCCTGAACAACTCGCCGGCAATACTGCCGACACTCAATTCAGCCGCGCACTTCGACAGCTTTCAGTCAACCTCGTTCCCGCTTTTTCTCCTCAAGCCAAAGGTCGCGTCGAACGCTGCTTTCACACTTTTCAAGATCGTCTGGTCAAGGAACTCAAACGCCTAAACATTTCTTCCCTCAAGGATGCCAATGCCTTCCTGGATGCCAAATTTCTCAAAGAGCATAACCGCCTCTTTGCTGTTGCTCCTGCCTTGCGCACTGATTTACATCGGGGCGCTCTCCCGGTTGCCAGGCTTCATAACATCCTTTGTATTCAAGAAAAACGTTCTGTTGCTAAAGACTTTACTATTTCTTTTCAAAATCGTATTTTTCAGCTTTCCCAACCCACCATTGCCAAACAGGTTATGATTCATAAATTCTGTAATGGCTCTCTGGCCATTTTTCACAACCATCAGCACCTCAAATTCAAGGAGGTGACCCACAAACATCTCAAACCTGACAAGACCAACAAACTCCCTTTGCCGTTTCAGGCTTTGGTTGATCCCATTACTTTAAAGGAGGTTCCTTCTCTGTATGCTTCTTAAAATAGGACATTCTTACTTTGCTCATAATAGGACATTTCTACTTTGCCTTGACAGTGATTTATAAGTCGCAATTAAGGCCAAATCCAAACAAATTCTCGCCCCCAAGCACAAATCCGTGCGAAATCCAGAACCCGGGCTTTTAATACACCCTCAACACTCAGCAGTTTTTCCCCCTTCGGAGAAGGGGGCTAGGGGGATTGTTTCGCCTTCACTACCTCCCCTGTGGCTTCTGGCATATTTTATATATACTGCACCAAGCTAACATAAATAAAGTTCAAAAAAGATGAACACCTAGTTGATTCCCGTATATGTGATGCCACAATTTGTGTTCTGCGCTGGGCCGGGTGTTGTGCCTGTTTCGGGATATTGGTCCCAAGCGGTTGTGTTTAATAGGTAGTTGTCACGGCACTATCAAGATGTAAGTTTTCTCGAGGAAATACAATCCCCCTCAATCCCCCTTCTCCGAAGGGGGAGGAAAGGCGGGCATTGCTAAATTACATATTTTTATCTAATTTTTTAACACCGTTTCCTTCTGTGTTACAATCACAAACATTGTTTCACGCGGATAAACGATCCGTGTTTATCCGGGAAAGCGGGGAGTAATGTTCAAGACGCGGTCAGGCCTCATCGGATTTTTTATAGGGTTGGCGCTCACCTTGGGATTGCTGCTCACGCCCCATCTGGTGCCCGGCGCCTGGGGATACCGGGTGGGCTGGCAATGGTCCGTCCCGCAAATTGTCCTGGCGGCCGGGCTGGGCGCGGTAATCCTGGCCTTAACGCTCCTGCTGGCCGGCCGGATGATTCGCGGCGCGAGGGCCTGGAAAGAACCCCGTGTGATCGTGGCTGCGGTGATGATCGCCCTGATCGCCAACACGCTATACATATTTTTGATAGAGTTGTTCGGGCTGCACAGTGGATGGCGCGCCCTGCTCGCGGTACTCGGCGTGCCCGTGATTTACGGGAACCTGGGCCGGGTGCTGGGAAGAATCACGCTCAAAGAATCCATGTTGAACATTTTTACCGGCGCGCTGACCACCATGGGCGCCGGGTTTATTCTGGCCGTGTTGATCCGGGGCTGGTAAAAATCAACAGGCTCACCCAGCATCCCCGGCATGCGCAGGGTTCCGCCGGGCAGGCAGCCCATGGCGTTCGCGTTTGTCGGTAAACCTCAGCTTGTTTCCGGCTAGCGCACTTCTATAAATCCCTTGGTGGAAAATTCCGGTTCGCTGGTCAGGTTCACGCCCAGACGTCGCAGGCCCGCCTCGTCACCCGGGGTGGGGATATGCGTCATATGCACCTCGCAGCCGCGCAATTCTTTCAGCTTTTCCAGGGCGGCCTGAACCGCCGGGTTGGTGGTGGCGCTGATGCTCAGACTGATGAGCGCTTCATCCAGGTCCAGGCTCATGGTCTTGGCGTTGAAAATATCCTGCTTAAAGGACGAAATGGACGCCACGATCGTGGGGGAGAGCAGGTGAATGTTGTCCGGGATACCCGCCAGTTCCTTGATCGCGTTCAGGATGAGGCTGGACGACGCATGCAGCAAGGGCGAATTTTTCCCCACGATGATCCGGCCGTCTTTCAGCTCCAGGGCCGCGCCGCAACTGATACCGTCATGGCCCTTGCCCTCTCGCTTGGCCTCTTCCGCGGCCTGCCGGGCCGGCCGGAGCACGGCGCGGTCTTCGGGCTTGGCGCCGACCTCCTCCATGATTAATTCAGCCCGTTGCACGGTCTCGCGGTCCACTAGACCCATGGCGTATTCACAGGCGTAACGGAAGTACCGCCGGATAATTTCCTGCTTGGAGGCTTCGCGCACGGTCTGGTCGTCCGTAATCCCGAACCCCGCGCGGTTCACGCCCATGTCCGTCGGCGATTGGTAAATGGCCTGGGCGCCGGTGATACGCTCCAAAATCCGGCGCACCACCGGAAAAACCTCCACGTCGCGGTTGTAATTGACCGTGGTTTTACCGTAGGCTTCGAGATGCCAGGGATCGATCTGGTTAAAATCGCGGATATCGGCCGTGGCCGCTTCATAAGCGACATTGACCGGATGCTTCAGGGGCAGGTTCCAAATGGGGAAGGTCTCGAACTTGGCGTAGCCGGATTTTACGCCGCGTTTGTATTCGTGATAGAGCTGGGACAGGCAGGTAGCGAGCTTGCCGCTGCCCGGACCAGGGCCGGTCACGATGACCAGCTCTTTTTGGGTCTCGATATAAGCGTTCGCGCCATAACCTTCGTCGCTGACGATCAAGTCCACCTCGGTGGGATATCCCTTGGTGTAACGATGGGTGTACACGCGGATAGTCTGCCGCTCCAGGTTGTCTTTAAAGACGCTCGCGGCCGGTTGATTGTCATAGCGGGTAATCACCACCGAGGGCAACTTGAGTCCCCACTCCTGCAAATCGTCGATGAGCTTCAGGGCGTCCACGTCGTAGGTGATGCCGAAATCGGCCCGCATTTTCCGGCGTTCGATGTCCCCGGCATAAATGCACAGAATGATCTCCGCCTCCTCGCTCAGGCGCTGCAGGAGCCGTATCTTAACGTTCGGATCAAAGCCCGGCAGCACCCGCGCCGCGTGGTAGTCGAAAAGGAGTTTGCCCCCAAATTCCAGGTAAAGCTTGCTATTCATGCGCTTGACCCGCTCCCGGATTGCCGCGCTTTGTTCCTTTAAATATTTTTCGTTGTCAAATCCGGTTTTCAAAGCGTACCCCCATTCAAAATTAGACGCCCCGCCCGTCCGCTCATGGCGCCGACCATGCTGTAAGTAAAAGCGCACTCGCCCTCCTGGGTCCTGGCCGCGGGGTCCGCGCCTTTCTCCAGCAGGAGCTCAACCAGCTCCAAGGACCGGCCGGCCGCCGCGATCAGCGGTGTGGTCCCGTTTTTGCCCGGGAGATTCACGTCCGCGCCGTTTTTAATTAGAAGTTTCGCGATATCCACCAAGCCGTGAGTGCAGGCCATGACCAGGGGAGTGACGCCGGAGTTCTTGTCATGCATATTCACGTCCGCGCCCTTGTCAATCAGCGCCTGAACACCCTCGGTCTTGCGCTGCATGACCTTTCCAATCAGTGTATTCCTCGGGTCTTCCGCGCCAAGAACCGAATTCAGGAAGCCTAGGATAAAAAGCGCCGCTAGACCGGTGGTAAAAATACGCTTTTTCATATTTGTTCCTCCCTTGATAATCCGATTTTGCGGCACGGGAAAGACGGGCGGAAAAACAGCGGGCTAATTCTAGCATATCAGAAAGGCTTAGGGAATCAGGAATGCGCAGGCGGCAGGGAAAAAAGAGATTGATTTTCTCGACGCGTGTAGGAGAATAGGATGATTCACGGGAAAGGAGCACAAGAAATGAAAAAATCCCTCGGCGCGCAAACCCTGGTTTATCCCACCCCGGTTTTTGTGGTGGGCAGTTATTCCCCGGACGGCCGGCCCAACGCCATGACCGCGGCCTGGGGCGGAATCTGCTGCTCCGCCCCGCCCTGCGTGGCGGTCTCCATCCGCAAGGCCCGGCAGACCTATGCCAACATTCTGGAGCAAAAAGCCTTCACCGTGAACATTCCGTCCGAACGGTACGTCCGGGAGGCGGATTATTTCGGCATTGTTTCGGGGAAGCGCACGGACAAAATAAAAGCCGCGGGCCTGACGACCACCAAGAGCGAGCTGGTGAACGCCCCTATCATCGCCGAATTTCCCCTGGTCCTCGAATGCCGGCTGCTGCACACGTTTGAACTCGGCGCACACACCCAGTTCGTGGGCGAGATCCTGGACGTCAAGGCCGAGGAAGCAATGCTGGGAAAAGGCGGCGGGCCGGATATTGAAAAAGTAAAACCCCTCCTTTACGCGCCGGATGACAGCATGGGCTACTACGCGGTGGGAAAATTCGTGGCCCGCGCGTTCAGCGCCGGCCGGGAACTGAAGAAGTAGCGGGGCTTTTTTTAACGCCCCACGATCGTGATTTCCACCCGCCGGTTCTTGCGCCGTTCTTCCGGGTCATCATTGCGGGCCACCGGGTAATGGGAGCCATAACCGACGGTCAGGATGCGTTTTCCAGATAGGGCGAACTTTTTCCTGAGATGCGCGGCGACTTGGGCCGCGCGCGCTTCGGACAGCTCTTGGTTGGATTTGTAGTCGGACGTATTGATCGGCTGACTGTCCGTATGACCCTCCAGCAGCAACATGCTGTTCGGATGTTTTTTCGCCAGCCGCTGGATTTCCCGAAAAAAATCCAAATCTTCATTTTTAATCAGCGCTTCCCCGGTATCGAACCGGAAGGTCCGCTCCAGCTTTTTCGCTACCCGGGGTTGTTGGGCAGGCGGAGCCCGGTGAGACTTGATGGCTTTTTTGGGCGTGGAGAGGGAAAACCCGTTTTTTTCCCGGACCGTGAAGGAATAGTAAAACAGGCGGTCCGTGGGCACCAGTCGCCCGTCCGTTCTCGTCCCGTCCCACGAGAAGGTTTTTGGGAGGGGGTCCTCCGCCTGATGACTATAGACCGCCCGTCCGTTCTGGTCACTGACATGCAATTCCCACTGGGCCAGGTCGCCCAGGTTTATTGCCCTGGGGGAAAACCGGACTTTTTCATATCCCGGGACAAAGATCACGGGCTTGGCCGAAACCTCCAGCCGCGGGCTTTTGTGAACCTTGATGCGGTACTGAAAGGTTTTTACCCGTCCGCCGATATCCCTGACTTGAAATCCGATCACGCGGTCTTGAGACGAGAGGTCAAGTTCGGCAACGTACGTTTGCCGGTCCGGATCCAGGGTCGCGGTGACGTTTCCGGGTGTCAGGATAATCGCCTGCACGGTGGCGGGTGCGTATTCTCCGCTTATCCGGTTCCGGCCCGGGCGCAGGGTGTTGAAACGAAAGGTAATTTCCGCGGATTTGGTCTCTTTGACCACCAGGAAGCGGCAGGTATTAACATCCCGGGCGCTGTCGCGGACGCTCAGCCGGCAAGCGTATTTTCCGTCCGGAAGTTTTCGGAAATTTATCCGGCCAGTGAAACGTTCGCCAATCCGTTTAATCGTCGCGTGCCGCGCGATCCAGCGCCCGCGTGCGCCTGGGGTCCGGTATTCCAGTTGCAGCCGGAGCGGCGCTCGTCCCTGGACGCGCCCCGGAATTTCCAGGGTTTTTGCGCTCACATAGCGGGGAAAGGGCCGGAGGCTAAGGAAGGGAGTTTGTTTTTTACCAAAAAAGACGCCGTCCCCGGCTGTGCCCACCCAGATTCGTTGCCCGTCCACGGCCAGGCAGGTCAGGTCCTTGTCTGTGAGGTCCTGCAGCCGGGTCGCAACGCCCTGTCGTTTCTCGGAATCATAGCGAAAGAGCCCGGAAAAGGACCCGAACCACAGGTACTGCCCGTCCGCGGCCAGGCAAGTCAGATAACCGCCGAGCTTCGGCTGATCACTCAGGGAGACCCATTCCTCGCGCATGAACTGGTACCCGATGAGACCGCTGCCCTGCGTCGCGAACCAGAGCCAGTCGCCTGCCGCGGCCGCGCCAATAACCGGGTTACGCAAAGCATTCAATTCAACCGGGATATTGACGATAGCCCGCGTTTTGCGATCCAGCAGGCGCACGGATCCGTCCGCCAGCGTCATCAGCACCCCGCGCTGCACGGTGGCCAAGCTGACCACGGCTTGGTTGGATACACCGGGGATTTTTTTCGGGTTTTTATCCCCCGGGCGATAACGGTAGACACCCCGGGACGTCGCGAGATAAAGGGTTCCGTCATCCTCGGTTAAGCTGCGGATGTCCAGGGAGCGCGCCAGCACATTTTTCGAAGCCACGCGCGCCTTTCCCAGGGCAAGCAAGGCCAACCCGCGCTCAGTGCCGATTGCCAGGCGCCCGCCGAAAACCAACAGCGCCCTGACATTATCGTGCGGCAACCCCTCGGCCCGGCGGACAGGGTGCAAGGTGCGGGCTGCGGGAGAATAGATATTCAGTCCGCGACGGGTCCCGATATACGCTACGCCTTGGGCCACGGCCACGGCTTGCACATAATCATCTGTTAATCCCTGCCGCTGGGAGGATAGTTGCTGCCAACGGATAGAGGACAAAGCTTCCCCGCGGGCCGCGCTCGCGGGGGCGCCGGGCATGACCCAGAGTGCCAGCGCCAAAACCAGGCCCAGCCGCCGCAGCCAAACATACCCGGAGGCTGCGGGGATCGTTTTTACTCCCATTATGGGTGCGTGGTCCCTCATCAGGTGCCCTCTCCTTTCCCGCGGATTTTAAACCCGAACCATTCCGTTACCTGGCCTGGGGTTAGCGGTCCCCCAAATTTTTCTTAAGAAACTCTATCTTGTGCTTTGTGCGCCTTAGGTTTTTCAGGCCCATGGCGTGATCCGGCTGCACGGTCAGGATCTGCTCCCAGTAAGACTGGGCGGTCTTGAAATCATCCCGGCGATAGGCCAGCACACCCAGGTTTAAATAAGCTTCGACCAGCAATTTCTTGGCCCGGCTCCCCCGATCCAAGTCCAGACTGCGGCGGAAGCTGGCGATCGAATCGTTCAGACGCCGTACCTGGTAGTGGGCAACACCCTGGTGGTAGAATTTGAGTGAGAGCGATTTTTGCCTGATTGCGCGGGAGAATAATTGCCGGAAGCGGGAGTCGCCCACGCCCTGCTTCACAAAGGGAGACAATATGGCCAGCGCCTTATCGAGCTGGGTCTGCGTGAAGGCCTTAAGCGCAGAGGCGTAACCCGCCCCGGTCCGCGTTAGCAGCCGCGACTTCAGCAGCGCCTTTTGCAGCAAGCCCGCCGCGTTGCGGTAGGTGGGGGCGAATTCCATCACCAATTTAAAATACTCCGCAGCCTGTTGATATTGGCCGCGCCGCAGCAGGGCCTCCCCCTCTTGGTAATTTTTTTCAATCCGGCCGGCAAGGATATCCCTGGTTTTTTTCAAATAGAACCCGGCCAGCGCATGTTCGGGCGATATTTTCAGGACCAATTGGAATTGCCACAAGGCGGGCAAATAATCCTTGTCTTTAAAGGCCTTCATTCCGCGACGAAAAGCCTGTTCGATAGGCGCCCGCATTTTGGCACGAAGCTGGCGCAGAGCAGCAACCGCCTCCGGCTGGTTGGGCGCCAGAGCGAGAGCGATTTCCAGTGCTTCCTGCGCCTGGCGGTTATCCCCTTGTCGCTCATACTTGGCTGCCAAGGCCATTTGACTGCCCAGGTCATCCGCGTATTCCGGTTGCGCCTTGGCCGGCGGCGCCAGGGAGGTCACTCCGGTCAACCGCACGTTCAAAGCCTGTCCGGCCGGCGCCAGCCGGGAAACGACCCGCAGGCTGGCAGTGCGGCCCGGAACTGCCAGCACTTTCGGTAAAGTCCGGGCCGCTGAGGGCGTTCGCAGGCGCTGCTGGAGTTCCTCTGCCTGCGTCTGCGCCACTTCGTTATCCGGCTCGAGGGCTAAAATTTTCTCCCACCAGCCCAGGGAACTACGCAACTCGCCCAGGTAAAAAGTTTCCAAGGCACGCTGGTAATAAAATTCAATCTGGTCGGTCTCCAGGGTTTCCGCCCACTTGCCGCCAGTCTTCCAGCGCAGGGTCAATCCCATCCGGTGAGACCCCAGGGAGTCAAAGACCTGAAAAGGATAAGTGAACGCGTAATCCAGTTGCAGCGACACGCGGGAATCGGGCGGTTGGTAGCGAAAGCCCAGCCCGGCAGTGGTCGCGTCGTAGTTTACGCCGGCCCGCACGGCCAAGGCGTTGGCAAAGAACCAGCTTTCCAGGCCGAGCTTGACATTGGCTTCTCCGTCGCGGTCGCTCCATTCCACCTGGGCGAGAAGAGAATCTACCGGATGTTTTTCCCAATGGTGCCGGAAGGAGACGCCGGCCCGCATGACCAGGGGCACGCGGTGTTCTCCGGCCAGTCCCAGGTTGGCCGGGATGAGGTTTTCGACGCTGCCGCCGAGCGTGAAACCCTCCAGGGGTATGCTCAGTACGCCCACATCCGCGGTAAATCCTGTTTTTTGCAAATCAGCATAAGGATAGGTGAGCGGGTTTGAGGAATAAGCATTGGGAGTGACCAGCCATTGCAGCACCTTCAGATTGCAGCCCACGTCCAGCCCGCCCAGGGGAAGCACTTCCCGGCCATAGGACAGGGAAAAAGTGTTTTCCTTGTAGAAAACGGAGTCGAAATGATTCCAGGCCACGCCGAACGTTCCGGTGGCCGGGGAGAAGGGAATTGCCAGGGACAAAAATTGGTATGCCAGGCGGTCGGTATTGCCGGTATACAGGAGGGCATTGATATTGCTGTGGAGGTCAGCGTACATGCCCGTCAGTTCAAAGTCGCGAATGCGGGCATAACCAGCCGGGTTGTAGAGCACGCAATTGGCGTCGTCCGCCACGCTGACAAAGGCTTCCCCCATGCCGGCCGGACGAACGCCGAATCCGGCGTCCTGGAAATACCCCCAGGAGGCAGTGGCGCAGCAGGAAAGGCCTATGAGGAGCAGTGCGAAAATCTTTGGCATAGGGCAGCCTACTTTGTCGAGATAGAATCGTATATATAGTTTAATAAAAAGCAGTCAATTCGTCAATCAGTGTCCGGTTTCAATCCTCCATAAGAACCACGGTCCCGGAGATTCGTCTGCCCTCGGCCTCGATCTGGTAAAGATAAAGCCCGCCTTCGCAAATCCGGCCCTGGCTGCTTTGGCCATCCCAAATCCGGGTGTTCTCCAGGGTACGGACCAGCCGGCCCTTCACATTCATTATTCTTATTCTAAACGAGGCACTGGGATCTTGCAGGGTAAAACGTACGGTCGTCTGCTGTCCATGATGCGGGAAAAAAGGATTAGGCACGGCATAGCCGCCCCCCTGTCCCAGGCCGGGATCCGGCACAGGTGTGAAGGTAGGGGTAATTGTGGAAGTGAGCGTGATGGTGGGGGAAATGGTTCGGGTGGCGGAAATGGTAAGCGTGGGAGTAATAGTGGGGGAAGGAGGCGGCGTGGGCGAACGGGTAAATGTGGCTGTAATCGTGTAAGTAGCCGAAACAGTGCGCGTTCGGGTTGCCGTGGGGGTGAAAGTGGGCGTACTCACGGCAGGCGTATGGGAAGGCGTATACGTGGGTGTTGCCGGATTATCATCATAGATCAGCACCCGGTGGTTTAAATAGGCAGCGATATATAGTTTCGTGCCCTGGGTGTAGACCGAATGAGGATAGTATAAGGTATTGGCGGCAACACCGCCTCCTTGATTGGCTGAGTTAGAGGTCATATTGGACTGGCCCACAACCTCGTCAGCCGAGGCATTGTTAGCCGTTGGCACAGTATTATAGATGAGTACACGGTGGTTGTTATAGTCAGCGATATATAGTTTCGTGCCATCGGTGTAGACCGAAGAAGGCCTATAGAGAGTATTGGCAGCAACACTGCTGCCTTGATTGGCGGAGTTGGTGGTCATATTGGACTGGCCCACCACCACGTCAGCCGAGGCATTGTTAACTGTCGGCACAGTATTATAGATCAGCACACGGTTATTGGTGCGGTCCGCAATATATAGTTTCGTGCCATCGGTGTAGACTGAATGAGGATTGTATAGCGTATTGGCGGCAGCACTGCCACCTTGATTAATACCATTGGAGGCCATATTGGGCTGGCCCACAACCACGTCGGCCGAGGCATTGTTAACTGTCGGCACAGTATTATAGATCAGCAC
>JAUXBQ010000251.1 GCA_030619365.1 candidate division FCPU426 bacterium
ATACCAATGACCAAAACAATGCAGGGTCATAATAGCTCGACAAGCGGTTGTTATCCAAATATGTCCACATGAATTCGGATTCGTATCTTTCCAATAAATTGCGGGAGGGAAAGGGATACCGCCTTTCCTGGATTCCGGCTTTCGCCGGAATGACGATTTTTCTTAATAAACGTCACCCCGGCGCAGGCCGGGGTCCAGAACAATTAAGACCGGTGTAATGTCCAGTTTGAATTATTCTGTGTGCATCTGTGTGCATCTGTGGCTAATTTTTTGAGGTGTTCATGACCAAGCCCCGCAGACAGGCGATTATTACGCTGCTGACGGATTTCGGGACGCGGGACAGTTACGTGGCCGAGATGAAGGGCGCCATTCTATCCCGTTTCCTGCAAAACGCAAAACCGGGCACCCCGCTCCCGCTCCTGATCGATGTTTCGCACGATCTTCCGCCCTATGACATTGAGCAAGCCGCCCGATTACTGAGCCAGGTTTACCCGGCCTTTCCCCGAGGCACAATACACCTGGCGGTAGTGGATCCCGGCGTGGGGGGGAAGCGCAAAGCCATTGTCCTCGAAGCCAAGGAACATGTTTTCATTGGCCCGGATAACGGAATTTTTACATATCCTGCGCGTGCGGACCGAAAAAAACGTGTTTATGCGCTTAAACTCCGCTCAAGCAAACCGGCGCCCACTTTCCACGGCCGGGATGTTTTTGCCCCCTGCGCAGCGGATAAAGCGCTCGGTCTTCCTTCTTCGCGTCTGGGAAGCTTGATCCCCTCTTTGCTTATGCTGGAAATCGATGCGCCTATTCAGGATAGGGCAGGGAAATGGCTGGGCCGGGTCACAGGCATCGATCGTTTTGGAAATGCAGCAACGAATTTATCGGTTGTCTTGCTCCAGGGAATGCGGAATCCCGGTCTTAAAGTGAAGAAACTCGAAATACACAAATTTTTGAAGACTTTCAGCGAAGTCTCTTCCGGACAACCGGCTATTATCTCCAATGGCCAGGGATTTCTCGAAATCGTCCTTTCCCAAGGCTCTGCAGCACGTGTTTTAGGTTTGAAAAAAGGGAATTTAGTTATTTTGTCAGAATAAAAATACCGCTTAAAAACCAGGTAATTACCTCCCATTTTTTCTCCCCAAGTTGCCGAGTTGCAAATTGTCTGATATACTTAGTTTGGGTATTATTAATATATGAAAAAATAACGGAAAAATAGCACGGGAAATTCATATGCACATTTAATAGGACGGTGACGCGGGGATGCTAACGTGACCATACAGGAATTGTGGGTTCAGCGCGCTCATTTTGATACGAACCGGCGTTGGTGGGTTATTGCCGCCATAGCCGGAGTGGTTATCATTTTTTATCAAAATCAGACTACGATTGAGTATTGGCCGGTCCTGGCCGTGATCGGCCTGGCCGTGGTTTACAATTTCACCCTCACCCTGCTCACTTATTTCACACCTTTCACAAAATTAGGCCGTTACCTTGAGTTAACGATTGACCTCATTTTGATCAGCGCCATTATTTATTTTACCGGTGGCGTTTTTTCCAGTCCGCTTTATATCCTGTTTCCGCTGCTCATCGTCCTGTTGGGCCGGCACCTGATCCCCGCGCTGATTATCCTGGCCGGCAGTGGCGCCCTGATTGCGAGCGCAGGGATGGCCTGGCTGGGAAGTGAGGGGTTCCTTTCCGTCTTGGCGATATGGGACCGGGCTCTATTGCTGGTTGCCCTGACCGTGGCGACCGACGTGGTGGTCAGGGTTTATGTGCAGGAGAAGGAAAAGCTGCAAAAAGAATTTTCCTTGGCCCGAAAAAGCGCGGAAGAGGGCAAGATCTGCAACCAGGAACTGGAATCGCGCATTCAATCATCCGTACAGCAAGTGGAAGAAGCCAACATGATGCTGGTTAAAAAGAACCTGGCCTTCATGGCCTTTGCTGAAATTCATACGGCCATGACTTCCACGTATGATTCCGGCAAGCTGTTGACATTGGTTATGGACACGGCCGTGTCGCTTCTGAAAGCCAATGCAGGCGTGCTATTGCTCAAGAAGTACGATACCGATACCGTGCTGCGGGTCCGGGTGTCGCGTGGACTCGATGCCAAGCACGTACGTTCCCTGCAGGTCAAGTTGGGGGAGGGCGTGGAAGGGGAGGTGGCGGAAACCGGCGAAGCGCAATTGATTCCCGATCTGGACCAGGTTCCGCGTTGCAAGCCCATCCATCCGGAATCCAAGAGCAAGATGTGCATGCCCCTGCGCAGTAAAAAACGGCTGGCCGGCGTGATTACCGTGGAAAGTACCCAGCCGGACGCGTTTGGCCGGAAAGACATGGAATTATTCGGCACCCTGGGCTCGCAGGCCTCTGAAGTGCTGCAAAACGTGGAGATGTACGAGGACCTGCGTAATAAGGCCGAACGCCTCTCGCTGCTTTACGACGTGAGCAAGAGCGTAAGTACCATCAACAGCCTGACCAAGTTATTCGACACCATCCTGGAACGGGCCAGGGAGGTCATAAAAGCCCGCCAGGGCTTCCTGCTGATTTATGATAAAGACACCGGGCGGCTGGTCGTCAAGGCCTCCCTGGGGCCGCAGGGGCATATCGGCCGGACCGTGCGGACCGAACGCGGTATTGCGGGATACGTGTATACCCAGCTCAAGCCGGTGCTGGTCCAGTCCGTGGAAAAGCATCCCCTCTATGACGCGGAAAACGATTGGATTTACGGCGGCCGGAATTTACTGGTCACGCCCTTGAACGACCGCGAAAACGTTTTCGGCGTGATCTGCCTGTGTGACCGGGCCGGCGGCCGGCAATTCACGGTTGACGATTTGGACCTGTTGTCCGCTCTGGCCACGCCCTCCGCCTTGGCGATCACCCGGACCGAGCAGCAGAACCGGATTCAAGAAGATTATCTCAATGCCATTCACGCTCTGGCCGCGGCGGTCGATGCCAAGGATCACTATACTCACGGTCATTCCCACAAGGTAATGGTTTATGCCACGGCCATTGCCCGGGAGCTCGGTCTGAGCGAGAAGGATATTAAAAAAATCAAATACAGCGCGCTGCTACACGACGTGGGCAAGATCGGCATTTCCGAGGCCGTGCTCAATAAGCCGTCCAAGCTGACCCCTAAAGAATTTGACACGATCGCCATGCATCCCATTCTGGGCGTTTCCATTGTACAGAACATTAAGTCTCTCAAGGACCTTATCCCCACCATCTTGTATCATCACGAACGGTATTCCGGCGGCGGGTATCCGGAAGGCAGGGCCGGCAACAGCATTCCTTTGGGCGCGCGCATTGTGGCCATTGCCGACGCCTGGGACGTCATGACGTCCGACCGCGCCTACCGGAAGGCCCTGCCCATCAGCGTGGCTGTGGCGGAATTGAAAAATTTCGCGGGCACGCAATTTGACCCGGATATGGTGGACGCGTTTCTGCGCAGCCTGGAAAAGGATGAGAAGTTTGAGCCGGTCGGCGAGGAGGAACGGCCCGATCTGTTGTGGGACGAGGAAGAAATCAGCGGGCGCATGACCTGAAAGAAGCCCGGGAAAAACAAGTATTGACAAAATTTCCGCGAT
>JAUXBQ010000311.1 GCA_030619365.1 candidate division FCPU426 bacterium
CCCATTGTCCACGGCGGATCTCCTGGTACAGCCGCTCATAGGCCTGAAAAGCATGTTTGTCCTTGTCCGGCAGATTTGAGGCGTGGTGGCGCTTGAGGTTGGGCTGGACAAAATCAAGCAGTGAGGAAGAAACGGACCACGGGTCATTAGGCCAGGTCAGATCCAATTCCGTGCCCATGCGCGCCAGGGCGGACACAGGGTCGGCCAGGAGTTGGTCAAAGGTGATCAGTGTGGTGGGGTAGCTCTGGCAGACTTTTGCTACGTCGCGGTTTTGGGCCAGCCAGATGAGATGCCCTTTGAGCAGGTCGATTCCTTTGTTTTCTTGCAGGGAAAGTGCGACTTCATAGGGGTGGCGGATGATATGGATGAGGCTTGGAGCGATATCGTGTTCCTGGAATACATCCAGCCACAGGGGCATGATCCGACAGATACCGGGCTCGGCTATCACACGTTCCTGATTGCAGGTGGTAAGTAGTGTTTTGATGCGCTTTTTGGCCTTGGTTGCTGCTTCAGACTGCTGCCAGCCGTCGGGTAAACTGCCAGCCATGATGGGATCGAGGCCCATGTCCTGGAAGAACAGAGGGGTGATCTGGTTCGATGCTTTGGCTGTGAAACCGAGGATGTGTAAGCAGTCGGAGAGAAGTTTCAGGCCGCTTCTGGGAGAACCGAGGATGAAGATGATGTTTTGGTTGTTTTGCATAGTTTTAAGATTTTAACTGTGGTAAATAACGCGTTATGCTCTTTCCCCTTTACTGTTCTTTTTCCAAAATTTATCAAACATTTCCTGAACGCCCTTATATTCCTTTTCCACTATGATCTTTCCTCCAGGATTGCAAATCCGGATTACATTAGCCGGAAGCATATCACGTTGGGCGTAAAGGCGTTGAAATGCCTCATCCCGTTGTTTCATGGGCAAGGTCGCTTCAATTTCAGCGTTGTATTTATCGCGCCTGGCCATGGAAAGCTGACCATCTCGTTTGCGGAATGCTCCCAAGGGTTTATCAAACTGATAATACTCGGCGTGGCGGGCGAACTCGCGCCACAAGGCCCAGTCACCAGCCAGGCTGTAGCCCCGCAAGACGTGTTTGGCCCTAAACCACAGGGATTTTTTAAAGAACGTACCTTCTTGTTGAAGGTGATACCAGTGGTAGTAACGCCCGTCACATAGACCTTCGCGGATGATAGCAGTAGGCGTTGGGTTGGGCCGGCTCGTCATGGTTTTTCCGTTCTGGTCAATGTTGTGTGTATGGCTGCCGATCCATTGAATTTCAGGATGTTCAGCAGCTATGCGGGTGATTGTTACCAGTGTGTCCGGCAAGAGGATATCGTCCCCATTGATCCAGGCCATGAATTCACTTGGAGCGATGTTCATGCTGTCAAATCCCTTGATGATGGCATCGTACATGCCCTGGTCCGGACTGCTGGACCAAGTGAACTCCACGCTCTGGCACTGTACATAGCTTTGCCAAGCTGCGCCTTTCCACTCCTTCAATTTATCAATGGTGCCGTCCGTCGAACCACCGTCCTGGACATGGTAACGGATTGAGAAATTACCAGCTTGAGAAATTACGCTTTGGATAGTTTGGTCAATGGTATTCGCAGCGTTCAGGCAGGGAGTGACGATGAAAAATGTCCTGCTTGTTGCCCATTCTGTCTTTGCCCCAGACAATATGGTGGTTGTTTGGATATTTGAGCATATTGATACAATCTGTGTTTTTTTTTGTTTTGAAATAACATTATCTGGATTAGCTGGCATGCCCTTAGTCCATAAAATATTGAGACTGGAAGGACGGTGGTTCTGATAAATCTTTTTTTCCTTGGTGTGTGCCCAAGTTTTATTGAATGCAGCTTCACTTATGCAGTACAAGTCTGGGTCTTTTACCACCTTATCAAATGGAATATATTGATTGATAGTCTGGATCCGTTCAAATATGCGGTATACAAATTTATTGGTCCAAAAACCATGACTCGTAAAAATGACATCAAATAAATGAAGACTATATCCGCTTGGTTTAAGTACACGGTTGATATCATCAATAATACGATCGAAAAGGGTTAAATCATCTTGAGGAACATGCTCCAACGCAGAGATTGAAAAAACAAGGTCAAAATAGTTATTAGACAATTTTGAATTAAAATTGCCCATGTAATCGCGGACCAAACTATAAGGGGGATTTTTCAATTCTTTTGGGCCATTGCCCAGCCCTTCAAGTTTATCAATATTCCAGCACTCATATGACGGGGCAAGGTGTTTGAGAATACGGGAAACACCACCGCCGACCTCCAGAATCC
>JAUXBQ010000156.1 GCA_030619365.1 candidate division FCPU426 bacterium
TCTTCCTGACAAAGAATCGATTTATATCGATTATGAAATACATGACCTACTCTTTTATATTTACGATTAAACTCGCCTGCGTAGCCAGTCAGCAGACCCTGCATGAATTCGCCCAAAGGGACTTTAGTAGGCGATAATAGAAAATGTGCGTGATTGGCCATAAGAGCCCAGGCATAGCAGCGTATTTGACTTTTTCCCAATCCTTCTCCAAATCGTTCGAGAAATTTAAGACGGTCTTTTTTATCTCGATAAATATTGCGATGCTCAATTCCGCGAATAATGACATGGTATATTCCACCAGGTATATGAATTCTTCCTTGTCTTGGCATATTTCTTTAGACAGGAAGACGCTAAAAATCATTTATATTAATTTTGCATATTTTATCGTAAGTTAAGCGGTTATCCGGACTACGTCCCGCATTTTTCCTACTCCCGAGTTCACGCATGTTACGACCCGTCTGTTCGCGTCGGACGCCTTACAACGCCCTTTGTCGAGCCGCTTAGACATAGGCGATTGCTCCCCTATGCCCGGCTCCTCGCTACCAGGCTGCCAAGTTTTACCTGGGTCAGTACCTTGCAACTGACCGGCTGAGCAGCAGCTTGCTTGGCGCTCATTTGACGATCGCGATCTTCTTTATCACTCTTTCTTCCTGGCCGTCATTCGTGCGGGCCTCGACCAGGAGCAGGTAGACACCGTTCGCCAGATTGCTGATATTGATTCTTTCCCAATGTTCGCCAGGCGCATAGTGCCGTCTGAAGGAGAGGACTTCTTTGTTGGTGGTGGTATAAAGCTTGGCACTGACGTCAGCAGGTTGCAGAGTATGGATGACAATATTCGCGTGATGACCCCGGACCGGATTAGGGGCGGCGTAGATATATTTTTTTGAAATGATTTGTCCGTCAAAATCCGGCATCGGCGTTTTGGTGGGCGTGGGGGTCGGCTGGGCGTGCACGGCTTTAAACTGGTAAACGTGGTCGTCGCCTGCCAGCGCATACAGTTCCAGTTGAAAGTCATGGTCGCCATCCCCCAGCGCCAGGCTGTAGAGACCGTTGGGCGCGCTCCCGAGATCCCGGCTTTGCCAGGCGCCATTGGCATAGGTCCATTGATAGACATGCCCGTCTTCGGCCGCGGCGTACACTTCCGTGGTCCCGTTGTTGTCCGCGTCGCCAACCAGCAATCCCCGCACGTCCAGGGCCGCGATTTGCGTGGTGTCCCAGAAAAAACTGGATGTCCACTTGGCCTGGTACAGGTTCCCGTCCTGGTTGGAAAAATACACTTCATTCTCGCCATCCTGGTTTCCATCTCCCACGGCCACGGCGCGCATGGCGCCGCCGCCGTTGGCCACAATGCTCTTGGTCCAGGTGCCGCCGTTATATTTAATTTCAAAGAGATTATTGTCCGCGCAGGCCACGTATAGTTCCTGCTGGTTGTCATTATTCCCGTCCGCGCAGACTACGGCTGTCATTCTCTCCGTGGTTTGAGCAACAATGGTGTTGGACCAACCGGCTGCATAGTTAAATTGGTGGACATACCCTTCATCGTTATTCCCGCTAACCGCGTAAAGCTCCATCACGTTATCCTGGTCAGCATCGCCATAGGCCAGGGCATATACCGGATATCCTAAATCCCCGGCCAGGTCTGTCTTGGTCGCGAAATTCGCGCCACTAAAGGAATAAACATGATTATCCAGGGTGGAGCCGTAGACTTCGAACTGACCGTCGTTTTCCATGTCATAGACCAGTACGCTGGAATAATATTCGCCGATCCCACCGGCTGGCAAGGGATTGACAGACCAAGCCGAACCAGCCAGGTCGTATTTCAATATATTTTGCAGTAGCCCGGCTGAGAACACTTCTTGTTGCCCATCATTGTCACCATCAGCTACCCAGACACCTCGAGTTTCCTCGGTCTGCGCGGTCGCGCCGGCCTGGCCGATATCGGTTATATTCCATTGATAGGGCGGGTTCACTTGTTGAATCACTTTAAGCGCGTTGTTCTTAATGCCATACGCGCCGGTTATATCCACGCGAATTGTGTAGTCGCCGTAGGCCAGACCGCTCAAATCAAGCTTGCAGCGCAAGCGCGAGACATCTATCACTTGTACTTCGGTGGCTTGAATATCCGACATGCCCGCCCGGCTGAGTCTCACGCTGGTTGGCACGGAGAAATTATTGCCGTATATGGCCAGCGATACGGTTTGAATGGCATGATGGTATTCCGGCTCAACGCGGTAAATATCCACAATAGCGGCCGGCGTGGGGGTTGCGGTGGGCGTTACAGTAGGCGAAGCTGTGGGCGTGGGCACCAGGACCTGCTGGTTTAATGAAAACCCCGAAGAATTGCCACTGCTGTCCGTGGCAATAGCAGTTACATATTCACCGCCCGAAAGCCCGGACGGTACCACAGACCAATTGCCGCTTACTGCCGTTGTACTGCCGACTAAACGGAGCGAACCGCCATTTACACCAGCGCCACGATCTGAGATAAACACTTCAATGTAATCATCTGTACCAGTGGTTGTTCCTTGTATCAAATGAACATCTGCAGGCAGGATAATCGCAGGTGCCGCTTTGTTCTCGTTGGCTCCTAAACCATCAAGCAAAATTCCTGTGCCAGTAAAGGCACTGATTGTGTTGCCGTAAAAACTATTATAATCCGTACCCGCGCCATTCACTGAAATGCCATTGACTGGTCCTGCAATTAGATTCCCAGAACCCGCCACACCCTGGAGCCCTATGCGATTATTCGAGCCTGCAGTAAAGTAAATACCGTTTGTGAAATTGGGGTTTGTAACCGTTCCGTCAGGTAAAAGTCCGATCCAATTGTTAATGATTTGATTGTTATGGCTAGCTACGCGTATGCCGTTCTGATTGTTTCCGCAAATGTAATTTCTTTCCTCACTATTTAAGCCACCAACTACAATGCTTGCATTTGTTAGATAAACGCGAGCTAGATTTATATTTGGCACAACTTGTGTGCCTGTCACATCCAGGCCAATGTAATTTCCAACTATGTTGCCGGCTGCAACAAAGACTTGAATATCGTATTGTCCATTGCCAGAAATAACATTACCCCGCAAATGATTTTGATCTTGATTCCATCCGCCGATTAAATTATTTCCACCGTTGAAAGAAATACCTGTGCTATTACCAGCAATTGTTATTCCATCCGAAGTTAAGCCGACGATATTACCGCTGACCGTATTGCCGTTATCTCCGACAGCTATCCCGACACCGTTGCCGGATATGATGTTTCTTTCATGATACGTATCATTTAAAAACCCGCCGATTATATTGTTCTGACCCCCAATCACGATCCCCTCCCCATTACCAAAACTGCTATCACTATCTGACAAACCAATAATATTATTTTGCACTAGTGTGTAATTGGCATTTTCAATATCAATTCCTGTGCCATTTCCAGATATAATATTTCCCTTTCCTGCCTGCGATAGCCCAATCCAGTTATAATTACCGCCGGCTTGCAAATGTATTCCTCTGTTATTGGAAAAAGCGGCAGTTTGCGTGGCATTGAGTCCGATAATGTTTCCGCATAGTGTGTTTCCGACCCCCGTAATCACGATTCCTGCAAGCCTATTTCCTGATATAAGGTTTCCTTCGCCAGCCGAACGGTTTCCTCCGATCAAATTATTATTTCCGGAAATAATCAATCCTGTGCCATTTGCCAGTTCCATAGAGCCTGTGGAATTAACACCTATGTAGTTTCCCTGAATAATTGAATTGTTACCCGAAATAGTTATACCGGATCCATTCAACCAGTTGTTAGAAATTACATTCCGCTCTCCTGCGGTTGAACCACCAATGTAATGATAGTTACCTGAAAGCAAAATGCCATCATAACATTCTAATTCAATCCCATCGTTATCATCCCAATCCGTGCCGATTCTGCAGTTATAGACACGTAGACAGTTTGCAGAACCACCTATACCCACGCTCGCAGAAACCAAGGCTATCCCTGTAAGCGTACTGCCATCACTGCCCGCGTTAAAAGAAAAACCTCCTCCAATAATCTGATTACCACCACTGTTTATTTCCACCGGATGATTTATTTCATAAATCCCAAAGTTAAATATAGCGGTAATAGAGTTAGAGCCTGATATATTGAAATTAATTAAATCAGCCGCAGTTGTCAAGTTGGCTTGCTCCACCGCCCAACGTAAAGAACCCACCGTGGCTGGCGATTCATCCTCGCGATTGGTAACTGTGTAGGTAGCGGAAAACGCATTGGATATTGCACTGAAACATACGATTGTCAGGATAAAAAGCCGGAATAACTGAGTTTTTAAACACATTTGGATCTCCCCTTTTCGACGTATATGCAAGCAGACTGCTGAAAAACCCCCTTTGTCATCGTCATTGCGAGCGACCACCGGGAATCCCGGTTATATTCCATAATCCTTCCGGTCGGGGGAAGCGAAGCAATCTCCCATAAGACATAGCGTTTTTCCTATTGGGGATTGCTTCGTCGCTCAGCTCCTCGCAATGACTGAAAAAAGGATTTTCCATCACCATATTAGACTGAGTTTTCATTGTTTTCATTTGTTTTTTTATGGATTCGAATACTACTATAATGGAATAGTATTGGAATTAAAAGGAATAATAAGATAAAAAAAAGGGGCTGCCCGCAAATGGGCAGCCCCTTTTTTGACTAGCTAGAGCTTATATACCAGAACTGAAGGTGAAATAACCATATTCATGATCGTCGTCGTCTGTTAGCACAACACCATCACCATTGTCGTCAAAGTACTGGCCGGCTGCTGACTTCACGTAGCGTCTGACCAGGATTTTAACACCGACACTGGGTGTTTGTGTGTAATCTGCCGGATAAAATCTGTCCGGCAGGTACACATATACTGTGTCGTTAGTGGAAACCTCTGTGACAATATCGATAAGTTTTGGCACGATGTTGTACACATCACCACTGTAGTTCCCAATAAGCTGGATATTGGCATTGGTGAGCGTGGTCAGGTCCATTTCTTCGGTAAACCGAACCCTGAACCAACGGCTTCCTCCGGAATAAGACTGTGCATTAATATCCGGATAGGTGATCGCCGTGTTGTCCGCGGCCGAGGTGGAGAGATACACTTCATATTTATCATTGGCTTCGGCTTTGGAATTAGAAGTTCCTCCCCGCGCGAAATACATGCCGCGGTTCAGTTCCTCGGTCGTGGCCGAGGAGCTACGGATGCCGCTGAGCCCGCCCAGCATGGTGAGCTCGTAACGCGAGGCTGGACTCAGAGTCACCACTAAAATGATTTGATCTGCTACTACTGTTGAGCTTATAACCGTTGGCGCGGCTCCGCCCGCGTCCACATTAGCCAATGCCATGCTCGCGCTTGGATCCAGGTTAGCTGGAATCCCGCTAATCTGAAACGACGCCGTGATGGTCACATACGTGTAGCTTGCCGGCACATTGCCGTGGTTGGTTAACTTGGAAATATTATAATTTCCAACACCGCCGATATCAGCTTGAACCAACACAGACAAGAGCGTTAAATTCGACAGGTTGTAGGACGTTTCCGTCATCGGCGCGGAGCTCGTGTAGAACTGGTTGTGGTAGTCGTCCAGCACATTGCCGTCGTTGATATTATTGTTATTACCGTCCAGCGGCACCCCGGCAGCGCTCGCGACGCCGTGCATGAGCTGGATGCGGTAACGGGTATTGTCCCGCCACCCGGCCACGTCCGTGGGACGCAGGATCAGCGTCTTGAGCTCGTCCACGTAGGTAATGCTGAAGGCCGTGTACGGTGCTTCCGTGGTGTTGTCCGCGGCCACGTGCTTGTAATGAATCAGCACCGTGCCGGTGGTGAGCGTGTTGGGATTCATTTTCTTGTCAAAAACGACACGGATTTCGCCGGTCAGGGACAAGAGCCCGGTGGTGAAGTTTGTCACCGCGGGCATTGCGGCCGAGCGGCTGTCTGTGCTCGAAACCTGATTGGTATTGGGGCTAAGCGGTCCCTGCTTGATAGCGCATGAACTCATGTACATTACCGACGCGCCTACCAGGCTGAGAGCCGCGACCCCGAGAATAATTTTTTTCATCATAATTCGCAGACTCCTTTCTTCAGTCTCCCCGCTCCAATGAACGGGGAGTTGGATACGATCTGTAGAAAACCATTATTACAATCCCGCTTCATTTTAAAAGAAAAAGTTGAACGAAAGTTCGAAAGCACGATAGTACTCTACGCGGAAGACGTTTTTCACATCGACCCGCATGTTCTCAGCCGGGTACCAGGAAAAGCCGGCCATAAAA
>JAUXBQ010000068.1 GCA_030619365.1 candidate division FCPU426 bacterium
GAATCGTTATTGCTGCCAGCGCAAAACTTATTCTGAGCGCGCTCATTTCCGTGTCCGAAAAAAGCGCCTGGCCATTTCCCATCAGACTGTTCGTAAGCTTGCCGATATCGGGCAGGACAGCAAAAGAAAGGCTGCTATACGAAAACTCAAATTCCTCAAACCAGCGCAAGACGGCATAGACGCCATTACTAATATAATCTCCGATTCGTTTCAGGACCGGCCCCTGGGCCATGGTCTTGCTCCCGGACTCCACCAGTGCGGCCAGGGGGCTCCTCTGCAGCGCCTTCCAAGCCAGCTCTTTTGTCAGCAATTCATCCCTGGTTCCCAGCAACGCCGCCCGCTGCTCTTCAGTGACATTGTGCAGTACCGTGACTTTATAATCTTTGGATACCGCTCTGGTCAGCAGCACTTGCTCCGGGCATTTGGCCGCACCGAGCGGCTGGATCACCAGGGTGAAGCCGGTATTTAGCACGGGTAGGAGATAGGTCTGCCCTGCGACATTGGCCAGAGCGCGCTCCCAATCCACCTCTATCCGGGCGTTGTTCTTCTCCCAGGTGCTGACGACTTCGGCGTATTCTCCGGCCAGGTCCTCCAATTCGTGCACGCCCCGCTGAATCAGGTTCGTGATAAGTCCTTCCTTGAGGGTAAGGTCGAGGAGCTTAAGAAAAGTCCTGACTTGCCCGGGCTGAAGATTTTCCAGCGCGGCCAGCTTGGGATCCCCCTGCGGAAAAGCCGTGGGCAGGGACAGGATGTCCTGGTTTTGCGCCAGCAGTTTTTCCAGCGGCGTCTTGCGCTCGCGCAAAAGTGCGAAATAGGGATTTATGGTATCAAAACGGCTCACCCGGGGCTTCACACTCATGTAAGAAATTCCCTGCTTGCGCAGGGTCTCCAGAATCATGTTCGTGTGAAAACCGCCGGTCACCAGGACCGCCAGGCGGGCGCTCCGGTCCCGCATGCGTTCGAGGGTATTGTTCGCGAACGCCAGGCTACGCCGGTCCGCGAGTTGGTAGAATTCCTTCACCCGCTCCAGGGTGGCGTCGAGCTGGAACACCTCGGGGTCCAGTTCCAGGTCTCCGGCCGGATCATAACGCGAGATGAACTCCACGAAATTGCGAACCTGAAAGATCATCTGGTATTGCCAGTATTCCTTCAATTCCTCGGGCGTGGCCGCGATGCTGAGCAGTTTTTCCACGACCTCCAGGCGGTGAAGCAAGCTGTCCAGTTCCTGCTCCGCCTCGGTGGTGTACAGGTTCTGGCGCAGGTAGCGTTCCAGGCGCTCAATCTCCTGGTACAACTGGTCGCTGTCAACCTCGAGCGGGAAAACCTGTTGCCGCAGGGACACGTAGGTTTTCAGTTGCGTGAACGCCTCCAGGCTGATGTTGGCCTTGAGCCCAGCCTGGTAGAGAAAGGCGCAGTAGCTCAGCAGGGAGCGCCGCCCGCCCATGAATTCGCTGCGGTAATGATCATGCGCACTGAGCGTTTGGGCGTAGATTCGCGGTTTGAGTTCCTCCAATGCGTCTCTGAGATCAAAGACATACCCCTGACTCTCGTCGTTTAAAAATCCCAGGACTTTCTCCCGGCTGACGCGGAAATAATCCGGGTTTTCAATGCCCTCCAGGTGAATGGCCCGGGGCGCGGTGGCCGCGAAATATTCCGGCCCGGTCACTTTGCCCTCTTTGATGAAATGCCGGGCCACTTCTTTTTTCACGCTGGTCACGGGAAACGTTGAGAGTTTGTCCACACGCACGGGCTGGGCGGCGCCTTCCACAGCCACCAGGCGCAAACCGAATTGATCGGAAAGATGATCTAGGATGCCGGCGATATTGAGCTGGACTTCCTGGTTGCAATGCAAATCCTGGATGTGAATGATGAGTTGCTCCCGGCCCTGGAAGGACTGGGCCACGGTGCCCAGCTTTTTGGGAATGAATACCAGGTTCTGGTTGAAACGGATGCCGGACATGCCGGCCATAAAGGTTTGTTTTTCAAATGCCCAGGTGAGATAGGGGAAAACGAAGGTGAGGGTAATCAGGAGCGCGATGGTTTTGATCAACACGCGCGTGGCGGGCGAATGCCAAAAAGCATAGAACGCTACGCGTTTTGCGTTCCCTGGTTCGCCTTTCACGTTGAATTGAATCATGGATGGTCCCCCGCGCATGCGCTGATTGGGCTCTATTTATTACTATTAATAATTGTAAATATAAATATATCATATAAGGCTAAAAAAATCCATTTGTGCTGACTAATTTTCAGATTATAAAATAAGGTTAAAATACCAATAGTGTTATTTTGAAACAATGCTTGCTTTATTCATATGTTACAAAATAATTATATTTTCCTTTGAAAATAGTTCTAATATTTGATTGGGCTTTTTTTTATAACGCCAGACCAAGGGTGCGAGAGAGGAATCGGGGAAAATGAGCAAAGGGGTTGATTTTTTTTTGAAAATTTCCGGCTATCAGGACTTCAAAAACCAGTCTCGCAGCGTTTGAAAGAAAGAATGAAAACGGCCGTCCGGCACACCAGCCGCGCTCAATTCGGACCAGCCCTGATCAGGGCTGGTGATGGAATCATAAAGGCGCTTGCTGGGAATGACCAACATGCCGCTGGTCTCCACGTACCCGGCCTTGACTTGCTGGTTCAGGATGGTTTCCCGGGTGCGAGGAAAGAAACATTCCACTTGCCGGCCACCGGATGAACGCCACGCCAGACTGTTAAAAGTGAGCCCGTCCATCTGCAGGGCTTTCAGGATAACCTGCTTCTTGCGCAGGAACGCTTCAAGTCCCTGGGCCTCCAGCACCAAACCATTCAGGGGGTAGGCGCCGGGCGTGAAGGCCTGGGCCGCGGTTTTCAGCATTGCCAGACGCACGCCGTGACAATCTTCCTGCGCCTGCGACAGTTCCAGCTGATTGGCGTTATAGGCTTTCACCAGGGGGAGAAAAGCGGCCGGAATGGCCTGGGTATGAAAATGATCCACCGAGGCGCCGGCCCCGCGGTCATTGTAACCCATGGCATAACCCAATTCGCTCAAGCTTAGCTGCAGTTCCTGCATGTCCGACAAATGCCCGGCGGTTATGCTCTGTGGATAATGCCGGCCGCTTGCAGGATCCACATCCAGGGAGGCGATGATCAAATGGTCGGGCACGATTGGCGTGGGCTGCACCAGCACGCCGTAATGCCGGCCCGCGGCGGTTGTCCAGATCAGGTAGTGCTCATTGTCCGGAAAAGTTTCCCAGCTGAGAAAGTCCGGCCGCCGGCCCGGCTGGGCCGGGGCCTGCTGCCCTTCCGCGTGGCGATTGCCTGGATCGCGATGCGGATTGTACAAAAACACCGGGAAGGCGCCCGGGAACTGTTTGACTTCAATGGTCGCGTCCCAGGGATCATACTTGATGAAACGGTTTTCCCGGGAAATCAAGAGCAGCGCCTGGAGCATGACCTGCAGGGTCAGACCCGCGTTTTGGATCGCCTCGCTGCGCACGTCCAGGGCCCGGTGATCACGGATAAGTTGCAATGCCAAGTTGAGTTCAGGGGAGGAAATCACCGAGGGCGGCGCGTAGTCGGTGTATTCGGCGAGGGATTGGATGAGCATACAAGTATTATCAGGAGAGGCTGGGGAAATGTACAGAAAAAAACACGATCCGGATCCGCCCCTGTTAAGGAATCCGGCGGTTTAGTCCCCAGCGTCTCCGCCCGTCCGGGAACGGCGTCCCAAGACTATTTTTTTCAGGTACAAACCATAGGCCGGAGCGGTCGGGCCGGCCAGTTTCCGGTTCCGGGCCTTCAGGATTTTTTTCACTTCCGCCGGAGTCAGCCGGCCCTTCCCCACTTCCACCAGGGTGCCGGCCAGGTTGCGCACCATGTGATACAAAAAAGCATCCGCCGTAAACCGCAGCTTAAGCATATGGCCTTGCCGCACCACGTCCGCCGCCTTGAGGGTTCTGACCGGGTGACGGGCCACACAACCCGAAGCCTGAAACGAGGTAAAATCGTGTTTCCCCACGAGCTGTTTGGCTGCCCGGCGCATGGCTGCCACATCCAGAATTTGATGAACTTGCCAAGCCTTGCCCTCCCAAAAAGGAGAGGAAGGAACGCGATTGTGAATGAGATAGGTATAGGTCTTTTGTACGGCCTCCTTCCGGGGCTCCCAGGTTGCGGGAACCATTCGGGCAGACAGCACCCGGATTGAACGCGGCAAGCGGCCATTCAGAGCCGGCACCAGTTGCTTGGTTGAGATGGAATGGGCCAGATCAAACGCCGCCACCTGGCCCAGCGCGTGCACGCCGGCATCGGTCCGGCTCGCACCGTTCACGCGGCGTCTCTCGCCGAATCCCTGGCGCAGGGCCCGCTCCAAGGCGGCCTGGACCGTGCGGGCATTGGACTGTAACTGCCAACCGGCAAACGCCGCCCCGTCGTACTCCAGCATCACCGCAAACCGCCGCAATGCATGCTTAGCCTTGGCCATTCGAAAACCTCAAAAAATAAAATAGCCACAGATGCACACAGATTCACACAGAAAGAACAAAAAAGAAATATGTTTTAGGGTTTTAAACCCGATCTTGAGCATTTTCTTTTTTAATGCTGCATATCTGTGTGCATCTGTGTGTATCTGTGGCTAGTGCTTTATTCTTTGCTTATCAGCAGTTCCGCGATCTGGACCGTGTTGGTGGCCGCGCCCTTGCGCAGTTGGTCTCCAGCCACCCACAAAGCCAGGCCGTGCGGATGCGAGATGTCCTCACGTATCCGGCCCACGAACACGTCGTCCTGGCCGGACGTGTCAAGCGGCATGGGGTATTTCAGGGCAGCCGGGTCGTCCACCACCCGCAGGCCGGGCGCTTGGGACAGCAGCTCGCGCGCCTGGTCCGCGGTGAGTTTCCGCTCGGTCTCGATCTGGAGGGATTCGGAATGCGAGGTGAACACCGGCACGCGCACGCAGGTCGCGGAGACCTGGAGGGAATCGTCGTGCAGCATCTTGCGGGTTTCGTTCACCATCTTCATTTCCTCGCGCGTGTACCCGTTCTCCTGAAAGATATCCACGTGCGGCAGCACGTTAAAGGCGATCTGATGCGGATAGGCCTCCACCGCTAACGGTTTCCCGGCCGCGTATTGCTTGGTTTGCTTTTCCAGTTCCCGCATGGCGGCCACGCCGCTGCCGGACACGGCCTGGTAGGTACTTACCACGATACGCTTGATCCGGGCCGCGTCATGCAGGGGCTTCAAGGCCACCAGCATGACAATGGTGGTGCAATTGGGATTGGCGATCAGCCCCTTATGCAGAAACGCGTCCTCGGGGTTGACTTCCGGAATGACCAGGGGAACCTCGGGGTCCATGCGAAACGCGCTGGTATTGTCGATCATGACCGCGCCGGCCGCTTTCACGTGCGGTGCGAATTGCTTGGACACGGCACCGCCGGCCGACGCCAGCACGATATCCAGACCCTGGAAGGAGTCTTCCTTCATTTCCCGGACCTCGATATCCTCCCCTTTAAACACCAGTTTCTTTCCGGCCGAGCGGTGTGACGCCAAAGGACGCAGCTCGGATATGGGAAAATTCCGTTCCTCCAGAATACTCCGCATGACGGAACCCACCGCCCCGGTGGCCCCCATAATGCCCACGCGAAATTCTTTGCTCATTTTGGTCTCCCTTGGACCGATCGTCTTTCCGACGGGTCGGACCAGTCTGACAGGTCTGACCCGTCCAAAGATCTTTACACCAGGCTGGCGACGAGGTCGCCGACTTGTTCGGTATTCAGCCCCATGCGGCCCGCGCTTAAGGATTTGATTTTCCCGGATTCCAGGGCCTTCACGACCGCTTGCTCCATCGCTGCGCCGGCCTGGGCTTCTCCCAGGTGCTCCAGCATCATCCCCGCCGAACAGATGGCGGCCAGAGGATTGATCTTTTTCTGCCCGGTGTACTTGGGTGCGGACCCACCGATGGGCTCAAACATCGAGATACCGTCGGGATTGATGTTCCCGCCCGCGGCAATGCCCATGCCGCCCTGAATCATGGCGCCCAGGTCAGTGATGATATCGCCGAACAGGTTGGCCGTCACAATGGTCTCGTACCACTCCGGGTTTTTCACCATCCACATGGTGCAGGCATCCACGTGATTGTAATCGCGCGCCACCTCCGGGAATTCCTTCTCCCCCATCTCGTGAAACGCCCGGAACCAGAGATCTCCCACCTCGGTCAGCACGTTCATTTTGTGAACCAGGGTTAGTTGTTTTTTCTCCCGCTTCTGCGCGCGCTGAAACGCGAAGCGCAGGCAGCGATCCACTTCGGACCGGGAATAGGTCATGACCTGGGTGGCGTATTCCAGGGGCGTGCCTTTGTGCGCAGCGCCGCCGGCCCCGGTATAGATGCCCCCGCAGTTTTCCCGGATGATTTCGAAATTGATTTCTTTCGGACCTTTGTCCTTCAGCGGCGTCTCCACGTTGGGATACAGCTTGACCGGCCGCAGGTTGATGTACTGTTCAACGTGAAAGCGCAGGCGCAGCAGGATCCCGACTTCCAGCGGCCCGGGCTTGACCTCCGGGTGACCGATGGCGCCCAGATAAATGCTGTCCACTTTCTCCAGCTCGGCCAGCACGCTGTCCGGAACCAGTTCGCCGGTCTTGAGATACCGGTCGCCGCCCAGGTCGTATTCCTGGTAAGTAAAGGACAGTCCGAATTTCTTGGCCGCGGCGTCCAGGACCTTGCGCCCTTCCGTCACCACCTCGGGGCCGGTCCCGTCCCCGGGTAATACTGCGATTTTATAGGTCTTCGCCATGGATTCCTACCTCCTTAAAATCTTTTTGACCACAAAGAGCACTAAGATTATTAAAGCAGAATATTTTCTGTTTAACCCTTAATTTTCTTGGTGCTCTTTAAATCTCTTCTTCGTGCTCTTCGTGATCCTTCTTTTATCCTTTGTGATCCGATTTCTTTTTCTCCATTTGTTGTTTGACCCAGGGCATAAGGCCGCCGGCGGCCACCAGTTCCCGCATGAAAGCGGGTATGGGCTTGACCGGGTAGCTGGCCGCGGTGGTCAGGTTCCGGATCCGTCCCGCAGCCGCGTCGACTTCCACCTCCTGGCCGCTTTTGATGGCGGCCGCGGCTTCCGGGCTTTCCAGAATCGGCAGGCCGATATTGAATGCGTTGCGGTAGAATATCCGGGCAAAACTTCCGGCCACCACGCAGGCCACGCCCGCGGTTTTAATCGCCAGGGGCGCATGCTCGCGCGAAGAGCCGCATCCGAAATTGCTGCCGGCCACGATAATGTCCCCGGGCCGGACTTTGGCGGCAAAATTGGGGTCCGCATCTTCCATCAGGTGCGCGGCCAACTCCGCGGGATCGCTGGTATTGAGATAACGAGCCGGGAGAATCTCGTCCGTATTGACGTCATTCCCGAATGTATAGGCTTTGCCTTGAAATTTCATGATATCACCTTCGTTTTTTCATGGTCTGGTAGGGAACGGTCGCGACCGTTCCCTACTATTTTTTAACGCCTTTCTTCCAATCCTTGCCCCGCACTTCCCGTGGCAATGCCAGCCGTCCCTTGATGGCCGAGGCCGCGGCCACGCCGGCCGAGGCCAGATAGACCTCGCTTTCCGGGTGTCCCATGCGTCCCACGAAATTCCGGTTGGTCGTGGCTACCGCGCGCTCGCCCTTGGCCAGAACGCCCATGTGCCCGCCCAGACAGGGCCCGCAGGTGGGCGGCGAAATCACGCATCCCGAGGACATGAACACCTCCAGCAGCCCTTCTTTCAGCGCTTGCCGCCAGATGGCGGGCGTGGCCGGAAATATGATGGTGCGCACGCGGGGACTGACCTTTTTCCCCTTGAGCAGCTTCGCCGCTTCGCGCAGGTCCTCGATCCGGCCGTTGGTGCAGGAACCAATGACGGCCTGGTCTATAACCACGTCCCGCGCCTGCGAGACCGGTACCACGTTGGACGGCAGGTGGGGCTTGGCCACCACCGGTTCCAGGCGGCTGACGTCGAATTCCTCCACGCGCTCGTACTTCGCGTCCGGATCGGATTGATAGTAGCGCGGCCGTCGCTGGGACCGGCGCTGCGCGTAGGCCCGCGTGATTTTGTCCGGGGCAATGATACCGGTGACCGCGCCGGCTTCGATGGCCATGTTGCTCATGGTCAGCCGGCCTTCCATGGACAGCGACGAGATGGCCGGGCCGGTCAATTCCAGCACCCGGTAGTTGGCGCCGTCCACGCCCAGCCGGGCAATGGCCGTGAGAATCATATCCTTGGCGGTTACGTCCGCCTTCCGTTTGCCTGTGAAAACCAATTTGATCGTAGGCGGCACTTTGAACCAGGCCTGGCCGATCAGCATGGCGGCCGCCAGGTCGGTGGATCCCACGCCCGTGGTAAAAGCGCCCAGGGCGCCGTAGGTGCAGGTATGTGAATCCGCGCCGATCATCAAGTCACCGGGCACGACCACGCCCTGTTCGGGCAGCAGCGCGTGCTCAATCCCGCATGACCCCTGATCCCAGTAGTAGAGCAGCTTCTGCTCACGCGCGAATTCGCGCAGGAGCTTCGCCTGCTCGGCGGATTTAATGTCCTTGTTGGGCGTGAAATGGTCCGGAACCAGCGCCACCCGCTTGCGGTCAAAGACTTTCCGCCCCCCGTTGGCGTAAAAGTGCTTGATGGCCAGCGGCGCGGTGATATCGTTCCCCAAGCATAAGTCGAGCTTGGCCAGAATAATGTCGCCGGGCGACACGAATTTCAATCCAGCGGCCCGGGCTAATATTTTTTCCCCTAACGTCATGGGTCTGTTCATGCTACCCAACCCCTTTCAAATAAAAAATATTAATTGTATTTATGTAGGGGCGATCGGATAAGGGCGAGGGCCTGCCCGGCGAATGCCGGGGACCTCGCCCTTACGACGGTTTATCGCGCCCCATGTTTCCTGCAATTGATTGGATGAGGGATAGGGGCGAGGGCCTGCCCGGCTTGCCCCGCGCATGCGGGGCGAATGCCGGGGACCTCGCCCCTACAAGCCCCTACCGGCCCCTACGTTCGTTTAGGGCGAGAGAGGACCTCGCCCCTACGTTACGAACCCGCTCCAGTCCGGCCAGGCGGTTCAGGGCGTTGATATACGCCTTGGCGGAGGCCACGATAATGTCCGTGTGGGCTCCCCGTCCGGTCACGGTTTGGCCGTGGGCCGCCAACTGCACCTTGACCTCTCCCTGGGCGTCCGTGCCTCCGGTAATGGCCTGGATGGCGTAATGCACCAGCTTGGGATGGCGGTCCACCAGGTGATCGATGGTTTTATACACCGCGTCCACCGGCCCGTCGCCCGTGGATGAACCATGGCAGGCCTGGCCGTCCCGGGTCAGGCGCACGGCGGCCGTGGGCACCATGTTGCTGCCCGAGGTCGCCTGGACATGGTCCAGCACATAGATCTCCCGGGGAGCACCGGTACTCTCCTCCACCAGCGAGAGCAGGTCCTCGTCGAAGATTTCCTTTTTCTTGTCGCCCAGGTCCTTGAATTTCCGGAATATCGCCTGCAGTTCCTCGGGCGTCACCTTGTGACCCAGGTCGGACAGACGTTTGCCCACCGCGTGGCGGCCGGAGTGTTTGCCCAGCACCAGGCGGCTGGCTTTCAGACCGATATCCTTGGCATCCATGATTTCATACGTCAGGCGCTGCTTGATAATACCGTCCTGATGGATGCCGGCTTCGTGCGCGAAGGCGTTGGCGCCCACAATGGCCTTGTTGGGCTGCA
Source organism: candidate division FCPU426 bacterium (assembly GCA_030619365.1). GTDB lineage: Bacteria > Oederibacteriota > JAAXVQ01 > JAAXVQ01 > JAUVAV01 > JAUXBQ01. The sequence goes on from JAUXBQ010000068.1 coordinate 9,716, forward strand.
CGATCATGCCGGTAGCGGTCGAGACCAGCCGCGACACGCGGGAAATCTCGCGCGTGCGGATGTTGGTCTTGACCCCGTAATACTTGGCGCGCGTTTTCAGGGCCATGACCACTTCCTCCAGGGCGGCGTTGCCCGCCCGTTCGCCCAGGCCGTTGATGGTGCATTCCACCTGCCGGGCCCCGGCGCGCACGCCGGCCAGGGAATTGGCCGTGCCCATGCCCAGGTCATTGTGGCAGTGCACGGAGACAATGACCTTCCCAAAGTTGGGCACGCGCCGGAAGAGTTCCCGGATCATGGCCTCGAATTCGCCGGGCGTGGTGTAGCCCACGGTGTCCGGAATATTCACCGTGGTGGCGCCGGCCGCGATGACCGCTTCCACCACCTTGGCCAGGAAGGACAGGTCGCTCCGGGTGGCGTCCTCGGGCGAAAATGCCACATCCCGGCACAATGAACGCGCGTAGCGCGTCAGGTCAGTGGCGATGCGCAGCACCTCCGCCGGACTTTTTTTCAGTTTATACTTCATGTGCAGAGGCGACGTGGAGAGAAACACATGAATGCGCGGATGCTTGGCTCGTTTTAAGGCTTGCGCGGCGGCATCAATGTCCGCTTTGTGGCAGCGGGCCAGCCCGGCTACCACCGGCTGTTGCACCGCCTTGGCCACGGCGCGCACGCCCTCGAAATCACCCGGCGAGGAGACAGGAAATCCCGCCTCAATCGCGTCAACGCCCAGCGATTCCAGCGCGCGCGCCACCTCGACTTTTTGGTTTACATCCAGACTTGCCCCCGGCGATTGCTCGCCGTCCCGTAAGGTGGTGTCGAATATTTTTACTATCTCAGGCATGGCCTCTGCCTCCTTTCTTCACTCCCAAAGGAGCGATAATGATATACACCGCGCCGCCAAACAATAGCAGTCCGGCGGCCCAGAGCGTCACCGGCGGACCCAGGAATATTGCGCCCACCAGCAGCGCGGCGGAACCGAAAATCCAGGGCCGGTCAGCCGGGTTGGGATACGGAATCGTGCTTACGGTCAGGAACGTCAGCCCTGTGATCACGCCCAAGATGGCCACGCGGTATTCCAGCACCACGGCCTCGGGTGTCAGGACTTGGGCCATCAGGGAAATAAATGCGGCCGTAATGGTCACCGGTATGCCGATAAAGCCCCGTTTCACGGTCACCGGATTGTACAGCTTGTACAGGGACAACCGGATCAGGGCGCCGAAAATGATCATGAACAATCCGACCACACCCAGCATGCCCCAGCCCCGAAAAGCGAGCTTGTAAATCAGGAACGCGGGCACCACCGCAAAGCAAAAGATGTCGCTTAAGGTCGAGAATTCGTGTTCGATGCTGCTGGGGCCGGCGAAATAACGGCGGAAATAGTATTCCCACCCGGCCAGGATCATGGCCGCCAGCACGATCCGGCCCGCCACGGCCAGCGCGCCGTTGTTCACGGCCAGCAGCGCCATAAAGCCCAGCACGAAGACGGTGCCCATGAACGCATAGGGCACCAGCGTTCGCCAGGGCTGAATGGCCGGCCGCGCGGTCCGCCGGGCGCGTTTGGTTCCAGCGCCCGTTTTCCCTCGCTTTATTTTTTGCCGATCCAACCCATCATGCTCCGCAGTTTTTTGCCGATTTTCTCGATCGGATGCTCGGCTTCCTTCCGGAGAATGGCATTGTACATCGGACGGCCGGCCTGGTTCTCCAGAATCCATTCGCGGGCGAATTCTCCGCTCTGAATCTCACCCAGAATCTTTTTCATCTCCTGGCGCGTACCCTCGGTGATGATCCGCTTGCCCCGGGTGATATCGCCGTATTTGGCGGTCTCGGAAATGCTGTAGCGCATGCCCGCGATGCCGCC
>JAUXBQ010000328.1 GCA_030619365.1 candidate division FCPU426 bacterium
CCGGGTTTCCAGCACGGCGGACAATTCCTGCGCCGTGATGATTTTAAACCAACGGAAATTCCTGGCCGCTGAGTAATCGGGGTCGTTGCAAAAAACCGGGGGCCAGGAAGCCAGCCAGGGCGAGATGGCGCCGGGCCGCAGGGGCAATCGCCGGCCGGCTATCGTGTTCGGCTCCGCGTCATAAACGCCGCCCGGTTTGAACGGGTCCGGCGCCTTGTCGTGCCAGGCTTCCCGAAATCCCTGCGTCATACCGCCGCAGGAATGAGAATAAAAGGTGGGCAGCAATTTCCCCTCCCGCCTGAGGACCTGCCGGGCGGTACTCGTCACCGCAAAATGGGAGCGGGGGTGTTCGACCAGGATGCCCTCGTACATGGCGCAGTGCGCGCTGCTGCATACGTCGTAACCGTCTTTCCGATGCGTGCCCCGGCGGAGCAGGCTGTCGGTCCGGGCCACCACGGCTTGCGTTTTCAGGGCCTCCAGCGGCCACAGGGCGGGCATCTCGCCCGGCACCACGGCCAGCAGATAGGCGTTCAGCGGCACTTGGTTAATCAGGCGCAACTTGCGCCGGTGAATCTTGGCCTGCAGCCGTCCGCGATAGTAACGCGTTTTCCGGTTTCCCACGCTCCATTTGTAGCCACTGGTCTGATAAAGCTTTACCACGGCCAGGGCGTCCTCTGCGTTCAGGGGTTCCAGGGTGAGCGATTTGCGAAAGCGCTTGAGGCGCTTCCCCTGCCAGTTTTTCAGCGCCCAGCGCCCGGAGCGGTCCTTTTCCAGGCGGTAACCGATCAGGGCCCGTCCTTGCCAGAATTGCCGTCCCCGGTGATCCAGGGCGCGCCAGGGCCCGGTACAACCAAAAGCCAGGCGGTCCAACCGGCTGTTTAACCCCACGCGGATGAGGGGCTCCCCCGGTTTTTTCTCCACCGGCACGATCACCGGTGGTTTGAATTTCAGCGGAAGTGTCGCCTTCGCGATTACCGTGGCATCCGGCGTGGGCCGGACAGTGGGCGTCGGCGCCTTGGGCCTCAGCGCGGTCAGGGCGGTCTCGATCTCTGCGGGCGATCCGATGACCGCGCTCACCCGCTGCCAGTGCCGTATGGCCTGCGCCCAGTTCTCCTGTCGCTCAGAGAGCCGGGCCAGGTCCCGGTGGACCTGCCAGAGACTGGCGTCGTACTTGAAGGCCAGGGTGTATTCCTCTTGGGCGCGTTTTTCAAAATACGCCCGCTCGGGAGAGTCGTTTTGCGCCAGGGCCGAAAAGCAGCGGGCCAGGAACAACCGCAGACTGCCTTGCCGGGGATAGTATTCCAAGGTGACCCAGAAATGGGTCAGCGCTTCCGCGTAGCGACCTTCAAAATAATCCAGCAAGCCCAGCAACAACCGGATACGGGCCTGGTCATTTTCGAACTTTAAGGCCTCATACAACTGGCGACGCGCGCCGGCCGGATCATTGTCCGCCAGCTTGGCTTCGCCCAACTCCCGGCCCGACAAACCTGATTGTTGCAGCACCCGCACGGCTTGGTCCGGGCGTTCCAGGGCCAGCAGGGAGGCCGCCAAGTCACGCGCCAGGCCGGGATTCTCCGGATCACGAGACCACAAGCGCGTGTATTCTTCCGCCGCCCGGGTGTAATGCCCATCGTAGAACGCGGCCAGGCCCCGATCCGCGTCTCCGGGCGGAAGGCGCCCGCCCGCCCGCGCCGCCGTGGCCACGAGCAGCCCCAGCAAGGGCAGGAGCCAAAGCGCCAGGTGCAGCCGGACCCAGGCGGGCTTAAATGGAAGAAGTGGGTTGCTGTTTCGCACGACGGGCTAACACGAGGTACATGCCGAGGGCCGCTGCCATGGCCACCAGCGCGATAACTTGCGAGGTATGCAGCCAGGGGAAGGCAACCACGCCCCGGATTTCATCACCCCGGAGGAATTCCAACCCCAGACGGC
>JAUXBQ010000283.1 GCA_030619365.1 candidate division FCPU426 bacterium
CCGACTTGTCTTGGTGGCTATATCTCTTTCATGTCCTTCGCGCCTTCGTGGTCATCTAGGCCGTATCCCCGTCGGCAAAGGATTTGACAGACGAGGGAGGGTTCTGATAGCATGATGGCCGGTTTGTCGTCAAAACGGCGGGACGAGCGTTCATAACAGGATGGATGGCCATGAGGTTAAAACGGCTGACAGTGATTATAGTTTTAGCGGGCCTGGTGACATGGGGTGTTTTATACATCCTGCGCTTTCATACCGCCAAACCGATTTATCCCATCCAGGGGGAGTATATAAAAGTCGAGGGCGTCAAGGTGTATACCGTGGCCCGGGGCGAGGGCCGGACGGTTCTCTGGCTAGCCGGATTTCCCGGTCACTCCGAGAGCTTCTTCGCCCTGGCCTCGCGCCCCTTGCCTGGGTACCGCTTCATTACCCTTGATTTTCCCGGCCTGGGATTGTCCGATAAGCAGTTGTCCGAGCCCATGACGCCCGAAGCCCTGGCAATCACCGTTAAATTATTTTTGGATAAAATCGGCGTAAGCGAAGTTGATCTGGTGGGGCATGACCTGGGGGGCGGCGTCGCCCTGGTCTGCGCCTCGCTGTTTCCTCACCTGGTCAAACGCCTGGTTCTGGTGGCCCCGGATTCCTCCCGCGGCAGTTCGGCCCGGTATTTAAAATGGTGGTGGCGGACGCCGGTTTTGGGTGAGGCCTGGGCGGCCCTCCGGTTGGACCGGGGGTTTATCCGGCGGTTTTTAAAAAAAGCCTGGTCACCGAATGCCTCAGGCTGGCGCCAATTCGTGGAGCGGTACTACCGCCCGCTGAACACGCCCCAGGGCCGTGCCGGTTTTTTAAACATCAACCGGGCCCGGAGCGTATTTCATTATTTGCCCTACGAGGAGCGCCTGACCACGAAGTGCCTGATTATCTGGGGAGAACAGGACCGGCTGGTTCCGGTCGGGCAGGGTGAGGCGTTGGCTCGGTCCCTGGACCTGGCGAAGCTGAAGGTAATCCCGCAAGCCGGGCATCTGCCCCAGGAAGAGTTCCCGGATGATGTTTATCGATTGATTCAGGAGTTCTGGCAGGAAAACCCGGCGTCCGGACCTCCCTCGCCAACCCACTAAAAACCGACGGGAGCGACCATGCAGCGACAACAGGCGGCCTGGCTTCGCGAGTACGGTCTCCGGGGAAAACAGCGGATCGAATCATCGTATACCGGCCAGCCGGAACGCTGTATTGCCTGGTTTCGCCGGCAGTTGCCCCCTGCCGGACCGGGATCACGACTGCTGGACGTTGGCTGCGGACGGGGACGCAACAGCCTCTCGTTTCTGCGCGCGGGTTGGCGCGTGGTGGGTTTGGACATCGCCCCGCAGGCGTTGCGCGAGTTTCGCGCCAGGGCCGGGACGCGGAAAGGCCGGTTGGCCGTCAAAGTCCGCAGCCTGGCCGAGCCCTTGCCGTTTCCGGACGGTTATTTTGACGCCATTCTCGAAATCACGGCCGCCGACAACCTGATCGATCTTCGCCGCCGAAACCGCTTTTGGCGGGAATGCGCCCGGGTCTTAAAGCCGGCCGGCCGCCTGTTGTCGTATCATTTCACGCCGCAAGACGGATATTACGGTCCCTTGCTACGCGTCTCTCCGGGACGAAACCGGGGATATTTGTTCGACCCACGGGCGGGCATGCACTTCCGGTATTACACCGCCCGGGACATTGTGGCCGCCTCGGCCCGGAAGCTCAGGTTGCGCCGGACCAAACACTATCATTACCCCGGACCGATGTTCGGAAAAATCTATGTGCGGGATTTGGTGGCCGCGGTGCTCACCTTAAATGGTGCGGACCGCGCCCGCGCAAGTTCCGCGCCGCAGGGTGATTGATATGTGCTTGCAAGAAAAAATAGTTATAATCACCGGCGCCGGCCGTGGTATCGGCGAGGCCTGCGCGCGCTTGTGCCTGAGCGAGGGCGCGCGCGTGGCCTTGATCAGCCGGACGACCCAAGAGGTCGAGGCCGCGGCCCGGCGCCTGGACCCCGCGGGCGAAAATACGCTGGCGCTGACCGGTGACGTGGGGGACGAGCAGGCCGTGGCGGACTTGTTTAACCGGGTGGCGGAGCGCTGGTCCGGTCTGGACGGTCTGGTTAATTGCGCGGCCATTTTCCGCCAGGACGAATTTTCCCGGATGCCGCTCGAGCACTGGAACGAGGTCCTGCGGGTCAATTTAACCGGGACATTTTTAACCTGCCGCGAGGCTTTCCGCCGCCTAACCACGGGTGGCGCGATCGTAAACATTTCCTCCCTGTCCGGCGTGCCGGGCGTGGAAAAATTTCCTGGTTTCGCGGCGTACAACGTCAGCAAGTACGGTGTCCTGGGCCTGACCGAGATTCTGGCCGTGGAAGGCCAGCCGCGCGGCATCCGGGTCAATTGCGTTTCACCCGGCGCCGTGGATACCGCCATGCTCAAGCAAGCTGCGCCTGACCTGCCGCCGGTTATGCGGCCGGAGGAAGTGGCGGAGACCGTGGTGTTTCTGTTGTCCGGGCGGGCCGGCGCGATCAACGGAGCCAATATCATACTAAGCGGCTCCCCCCGGCCAAGGGCAGGGAAGTGAAGCGGATGATTTATATAACGAAAAAGGTCGAGTTTTGCGCGGGGCATCGCCTGGTGTCCCCCGCCTGGTCGCCGGAAAAAAACCGGGAAGCATTCGGCCCCTGCGCAAGTCAAGGCGGACACGGCCACAATTATGTGCTGGAAGTGACCGTGCGGGGGGAGATTAACGCGGACACGGGTATGCTGGTAAATCTACGGCAATTAAAGCAAGTGCTGGAGCGCGAGATAATTGAGCGCCTGGATCACCGCGACTTAAACGCGGACCCGGTGATACTGC
>JAUXBQ010000151.1 GCA_030619365.1 candidate division FCPU426 bacterium
AAATACGTATAGTCAAGTTCCTCCAGTTCCGCAACTGTCCGAAAAGCTGTAATGCAGCACCACTGGGATGAGCCGCCTTCCTGCAATTCCTGATAAAATAATCCTGATTGTAAGGGAACAGCCATCTTTATTCTAGTTTGTCCAGATCTTAATTCTTCCGATTTAGCAAGAGCGACTACAGTTTTTTCCTCCCTGCTATTTCCTATTATAAAAACAATTGCGTCATTCAGTATATGAAAATCCACTACCTTTATATCCTTATTTAAGTGATCCTTATTTAAAGATAAAGAACTTATTGATTGTTGTTTGCCTTTTTCATCGCTGACCCCGATCATACCCCCCAATGTAGTCCATTGGACAAAGAGTTTGTCTGCTTCCATTTTGATTAACCATTCATTGTTTTTTAAATCATCAGGAAGATCAATCGTTTTGGAAGTCTCCGCCGTGCCGGCCCCATCTTTTATTACGACTTCTATAGTATTCTTCGCTCCTGCCTGTCTTAAAGCCGCATAGCCTACTACCTGACCGTCCTTTTTTACTTCTTTAATCTCATCACTTGCCAGCAGAAAAGAAATCCCATCCGCTGTAACCCTATAAAGCACTTGTCTTTTTTTACTCCATATATGGGCTTTTGTATTCCCCAGGATGTAAAGTTCATCTCCGACAGCCTTAATCGATTCCACATCAATAGGCTTGCCGGCATGAGCTAGCGGAACGGTTTGAAAAGGGCCTGCCTGCGGATGAATAAGCGCGGCCAGATAATTGGATTTATTTTGCAGAGGATTAATTTCATTAAAATAGTTTTTTGTAATATTTAATCTGAAATCTAATTTAGGATCGAGTATAACCCATCCCCAGGAAAAGTTATAAAAATAGCTTTGTTTGAGTTTGCGTGTAAAGGGGAAAAATCTTTTCTGCATCCACATCGAAATAGCGCCAAGTTCATATCCTGCAAAAGGAAGGCGGCCCAGGTTTTTATCAATTAGCTTTAAATATTTCTTGAACTTCAAGCGCTGATTAAACTTGCTAACTAAATAAAGGAATCCTCCACTTATTAAATCTCGTAATGCCCAAATAATTGGGATGGCAAATATAAGCGTAACTGTGATAGGATCTATAAACCATTCCAGATAAATCCGTCGTATACGCTCATTACCAGTATAATTCCATTCAGCCGCCTTCTGCTTGAGAGGCATCAGGGTTGTGGTTTCTTTCAATTTCCATTGGCCCTCCACCTCAATTGCCGTCATGTCATGGCCTCTCAAATTCGCATACAGTTTATTATCTTCTTCCGTTTCAATCTGTACATAAGCTGCCAACAGCCCGGCATAACGGGCCTGGACATAATATAAAGCTGCTGCTGTATTGCAAACCAGCGGTATTTTCTCGCCTTTTTCCAATACTTCCCTGGCACTATGGGTCCAGCTAACACCATCATGAGTGAATGATTTCCCGGCATGGTATTCGCTATCTTCGCGAAAATTGGCATCAATTGCCGCTTCTTTTTCTCGGTCCGTCTTAGCAGCATCAATCCGTGCTTTCCATTTTAGAGGCATATACTTGATTTCATTCTCTGGCAGCGGTCTTTTTTCAAAATATAAACCCCGGTTCTCAGAGTGCAAATTTATTTCCCATATAATTTCGGCATTGCCGGAATAATCAGTCGGGGTTATTTGCCAATTGGCATAAGTAAAGGCAATCCGATTTCCCTCTTGATCTTGCATGCTGATGCTTTCTATCTCGCCATCTAAAACCTGAAAAGGCGCCAGGCTTTGGCCGGCAATTACTTGATGGTCAACTGAAAAACCAAGTGTATCGGGATTTTGATCCTGGCCATGAATAAATTGAATGTCTGCTTCCTGCCAGGTGCCGTCCGGCATAAGATAAGGACAAATAGCCTTAATAACAGGCCTGCCGTTCAACTGACCGTATATACTTCCATATTGAGTTTTAATAATCTCCGCGCCAATCAATTTGTTGAAATAATTTCTCCATTCAGGCAATACTGTCCAACCGCTTTTTGCTCCTGCACCTGTCCCCAACTGATCGGAAGCCACAGTGCGTTTTTTTTCATCAGATACCACCTGCTCAATACCAGGCAGTTTGGGAAGCCATGAAAAGTCCATATTTTTTAAAACCGGTGCGGAGAAAACCAACGTGGCTATTAGCAGCATCACGACAATGGCTTTTTTGTAGCGCTTTTTCAACCACATGCCTATGCGCCACAATTCGTGCTTATCACGCAGGGACTCCTTTTTCAACTTAGCCGGTTGCTCAATTGAGCGATTAATTCTGGCCAATAATATTTCCGGCTCGGCTTGTTCCTGTTTATAAATCTCCCGGCCAATAATAATTATCTCTTGTCCGTGAATTGTCGTACGCAGGGCCGCTGGATTTTGGGCATGGGGCGCAAAATCCGCAAGAAAGAGGCGTAAATTGGGCTGAGCAGCGGTTAATTCCGAGAACAGCTCATCCTGGGTGGCTTCTTCAAATAAACTCGGATTCAAAATCCGCCCAGTATCAAACAAGGCCTCGTCCAGGAGCAGAATTTTTGATTTTCCTGAAAAAGGACGCCAGAGCGGATCATTGGGTAAAAATTGATAACCTTCTGCCTGTAAAGCTTCGACCGTTCCTTGCGCCTTTATCCGGGTCTGAAGATATTCCAATAAATCCATGGTTGACCCGTCTTCATCAAGGGTCAAACCTTTGCGTTCCTCCTCTGACTGCTTGAGCCGGATAATCTCCACCAGAGTATTGATGAGGGCAATTCGTATCTCAGGATTTATTTCACGCTTGGGATCAAGCAATTTATTGATAATTAGCTTCAGGCCGCTGATATTTACCCGGGCATTGCCGATTAAACGCAGCACACCCCGGTCATCACTCAATTCACCATCATGCGGAAATTCCAGGATCATTTCCTCTACCAGATTAAGTTTCCCCGCCACTGCCTGCGGTTCAATCTCCACTCCGCTATTATTGAGCGAGATATCCGAGGCGCTGCTATATTTCGGAATATATTTTATAACAACCTCTTCCTGGGTTACCTGCCCAAGCAATGGTTTATCCGTTATATTAGGATCGAGATAGCGTTCAAATATCGCCTTTAACCCCATTCCTCTGCCGGAATCTTTAGCCTGCCAGCCTTGTCTGTCTATATCCAGCTCAACGGGCGGCACCTCTGTTTCTGACGGCACAGTTGCCTTTTTCTGCGTATTGACGACCTCATATTTCTCAGGATGATTGATTCGTGTGTTGTCCGCCCATTTTAGTACTCCGCTAGTAAATACACGCAGTTTGCGATTGATAAAGTTTTTTCGCTCTCGTACCTCTTTTTCGGTAAATTCCTTTAATACTGTTACAATCGTTCCCGATCCGATCTGATCTTTCTCTTGGTTTTCTTCATAGCACATTTTGAGTTCATTATTTTCTTTCCATATTACAAACCGGACTTGATTTTCGTGTGGCAGCTTTGATTCCAATAGCAGCAAATCACCCTTATCCAGTGTTGCTGATAATTCAGCCTCAATTTCCCCAATGCCCTGCCAGGCTCCCTCACCAAAACGTCCCACTTTTGGCCCTTTTTGGCTGGCATCCACGCCATTCACCCCTGCTTCTAAAAATGCCTGCGCTTTTTTCATGGCCTGATGTTTCAAATAACTTTCCAGCGGGGTTTCTTCATAGCGCCCTTGATATTCTTGCACTACTTCAGAGATATCCAGCTTCCGATATTCTTCTTCTGTCATTCCGCCGGATTGCCTGACCTGGTCCATGACCGCCACTATCTGGCTCAAACGAAAATGCTGGTTGCGGACGCGAATATCCCGGCCCAGTCTGCGCGCGGCAGCAAATTTGCTTTCTCCGCCAAGTTCAAGCCGCGGAAAAAGCCGGGGCCGGATTTCGGAAAGAAAATTATTAAGGTAATGGATGGCTGAGGAAGCGAGGAGCGCTCCCAAAACACCTCCCGGAACTTTTATTAATGCAGAACTTCCCGAGAGCAGGCTTTCGGATAGAAAATATGCCGTGGCCGCATAAGCCGCGCTCATTAACAAGGTCATCAGCGCGGCAATCAGCCAATGCGACCATGTCCAGGGTTTGCCCTGATGTTTGGCGCTTTTATGCATCCACAAAAAAAGTATTGAAGCTACCGTGAGTATACCAAGCGCTACAGGAAAGGATACCCACCCCATATGATATGCCAGCAGAGGCGCTACCCGGAATCCCTCTTCCAGCAAAGGACGCAACCATTTCGGAACTTTAGACAAGCTGTTAGCCAAATAACCTTGCTTGGAAATTCCCCGCTCCCATTGGGGCATTTCCATAGCCGCCAGAGACAAGTTCTCTTTCACCTTTAAAGCCTGCCTGACATTTCTATTGAAACCCCGGGTCCACCACCGGTTAATTATGACCGGGAGTTTGGTAATGGCCGCCCCGACTTGAACGACCCTGCCCTGCCAGCCAAAATAATCGGACAACTTCGCCCCAGGCGGCAGCAGGACCAGGATCCGCCGCCTTTGGGCCTTTTTCAAGAGGGCTTCCAAGGCTTGCGCGCCTTGGTCCGGGTCTCCATAATAAAGATAATCCACGGGTTGCTTGCTGCCCAGCCGTACGCGCTGCAGCTCATTATTGATTTGTCCACGCGTTTGCTCGGGATCCAGCAGGACCAAAGTCGTTACGTCGGTTTCATTCTCGGCTCTCACAGGAATCAATAGCAGGGGAAGAGCTTTCCCTGCCAACGCCTCAAGCATGGCTTGATTCTTTTCTAAGAACGCGTTCCAATCGATGGTGGTTGCACCATTGGCCAGATACTTTTCAATGAGAGCCGCATACGCAGCCGGAACTTCCGCGAGGGTGTCCTGCAGCTCCTGCGCCAAATCTACAACAGTTGCGTTTTTTAACAATAAATCTTTCATCTGCCAGGCAATCCGTTGCTTCCCCAGCAATTGAGAGAGTTTTACAATATCCGTTGGTTTAATATGCGTCAGATCCGCGCATTCGGTCAGTACGGCCATAATATCCTGGTTCTTGGCCAGTAATTTTTCCAAGGGCAAGGACTTGTTCTGCAGCAGGGAAAAGTAAGGGTTCGCGATATCCCGCCGGGTTAAGCGCGGTTTAACCGAGACGTAACTGATGTTCCGCTGCTCAAGCTCCTTCAGTATCTTTTCCGTATGAAACCCGCCGGTAATCATGACTGCCAGCTTTTCATCAAACCGTTCCATCTTGGCGACCAGATTCCCGACAAAATGTCGGCTGCGCTCATCCGCCAGGCGGTAAAAGGCCTTGACCTGCTCTAAATATTTATCCAAGACCTCGAAATCCCATTGCTCCATCTCTGAAAGCGTTTCAGTTCCTTGACCATGTCGATTGATAAAGGAAAAGAACGCTTGCATCCGGTACTGCTCCGGGTATTCCCTGAAATCCTGCAGCTCTTCGGGCCTGACCGAGATGCTCAACAGCCGTTCGATCACTTCCAGCCGCTGATACAGGACATCCAGTTCTTCCTGGGTCTCATGGGTATAGAGCACTTGGCGGACGGCCCGATCTAAACGTTCCAGGTCGATAAAGAGACGATCGACATCGATTTTTTCAGAAAAGATAGTTTGTTTCAGCGCCAGAAAACGATTGAGCTGGGCGTAGGAAGTCAAGGGCAGGTTATGCCTTTTCGCCGTGTTCCGAAGTTGCTGGGCAAAGGTCAAGAGTTCGCTGCGGCCGGAACGGTACTTTTGGCCCAGGGCATCAAAACGCCGCAAAGCCGAATCATAGATCCCGGGTTTTAGCTCCTCCAGGAGTTCGCGCAGATCATAGGTCAAGCCCTGGCTCTCACTGTTTAAAAACGAGCTCACCTGCCGGGCGCTGGCGTGGTACAGGTCCGGGGTCTCGATTCCCTCCAACCGGATTGTATGCTCGCCAATAGCAGAGTAGTATTCAGCCCCGCTCATTTTCCCCTGCCGGACTAAATAATCACCAACATCCTCGCGAACCTCAGTAACCGGAAACGTTCTGAGTTTACTGGTATTTACCGTATAAAAAGCACCCTCTTCTCCTACCAAACCCAACTCGTGCTCCTGGGCCAGATAGTGGATCATCCGGGCGATGTTCATCTGCACCTCATGGTTACAGTGCAGGTCCTGAACATGCACGACCATCCTTTCCTCTCCCAGAAATCCCTTTTGAATTTTACCGAATTTTTCAGGAAGCTCCAGATTTTTTCCCAGGATTTGCACTTGGATCGTATAAGGTTTAGAAGACAAATAATTGGAGCTGTTAAAAGCCCAGGTTATAATTGGGAGCACAAAAGAGAAAGCCGCGGCGAGCGCAATAAGCCGGGTCCAGACCATCCACTTAGACCGGGTCCAGAATGAAATGGATATTATTTGTGTACTATTACTCGGATTCAGCATATGTTCTGTCCTGCTCATGTGTGATTCAAAATAAAACAAAGGGAATAATATATAGGTATTTTAATATAATTATATCATCTTAAATAGGAATATGCAAATCACGGCTAAATAGTTCTTGTTGCGGAAAGCATAATTTCACTATTCCCCTCCCCAGATTTGGTGGGAGGG
>JAUXBQ010000227.1 GCA_030619365.1 candidate division FCPU426 bacterium
GTCCTTGCCAGTTCTCATCCGCCTGGGCTGTAATGATATTGATAATCCCGCCCAGGGCGCCGGACCCGTGCGCCACGCTTTGCGGGCCTTTGACAATTTCAATGCGCTCGACCTGGGTGAGGGAGAGTTTCGAAATATCGGTCAAGCGCCCGGGGGCCATGATGTCCGTAATTGGCATCCCGTTCAGCATGACCAGCGTGCGTTTCGAATCCGCGCCCCGAATTAAAACCGTGGCCAGTTGCCCTGGTCCGCCTTTTTGCACCAGGTCCAGCCCCATAGCGCCTTGCAATATCTCAGGCAGGGTTTGGGCTTTCCGGGCCGCAATGTCCGCGGCGGTGATGATTTCCACGGAACTGGCAATTTCGGACAGGGGCAACCGCAGGTTGGAAGCGGACTCCACCAGCGGATCAGGCTCAGGTGTTTCGACCGAGAGCGCCTCAACCTGGGGTTCATGATGAGTGCGGACAGGCGGTTCTGGGACCGGCAGCGTGTACTCGAGCAAGGTCCCATCAGGCGTTGGAAGTGGAGCGGGCGTATCAGGTTGGGTTGTTTGGGATTGAGCAAATACCAGGGTTGGCAGAACCAGAAGCGTGAGGCTCAGGGCCCACCGGAAGTGCATTTTGAAAACAGTCATTTGATAATTCTCCTTTTCTCCCGAGAGATAGTTCCAGCCGCCTGGTTTCCTGGCTCGCGTTCTCCCTACTCGCCGCGTCTTCCCGGTCCTAGGGACCAGTGACAATTCCAACGGCTTTCGTCCCGCTTACAGTTGCTGGGCAGCCGGGGACTTGCACCCCGTTCCGCAACAGCGGCTGGTGTCAGCCTGACAAGGGCTTGTCAGGTTCATGCGTACTGCTTTGTGGCCGGCCGCGCCTCGCGCCCGGCTCGTGTCATCACCTCCTTTTCCGTCTTACGGTATTGTCAAAAGTTCTTGACCTATATTCTTAAAAACATAAATCATTCAAAGCTTTTCCTGTTTTTACCTTTTAGAGGATATGCTTTTATTCCCCTCCCTGCTTGACGGGAGGGGAATTTCTTTCATTCTTTCATCCGTTTTTTCATAGAACTTTTGACACTACCCATCTTACTTAAAGTTCATCACCCCGACCGCGCTTGCGCCCGGCCCAGCCCGGCCGGGCCAGGGTTAGGCCCCAGCGGGCGCGCCGGCCCCGCACGTCCACGTGCACAAAAGGGCCATGAGCAGGTGTGGCGGGGTATAAACCCAATCCGCCCACCAGGTCCTGGTGCTGGTCCGCGCGGTCCATGGCTTCCACGGCCCGGTACAGGCACCCGGCGTCCAGGTAATCGATTTTGCCGTCGTGGTTCAGGTCATCCATAACGCCGTCCCGGTCTTCATCAATGTAAATATCGGCGGCCATGCCCCAGAGATGACTGCTGTACGGCACATTGCCGAGTTGGCGATTATAGTAGGGCGTCCGGTATCCGCTCATAATTTGCAAGGTCTGGCAAGCCACGCCCCAGTTATTCAAATGTTCAAGCAGGATTTCAAGTTTGTTCAGCAGACGCCGGTCCAGCACCAAGTACTTTGGGAAACCGCCCGATTGTTTGCATAAAAATTGTTTCAACTGAAAATGCGGGCTGACCCGGATGTCTTGGGTTTCCCGGCAGACCTCTATCAGCCCGCGGGGCGGGCAATAGGCCACGGTTTTTTTGACCCGGACGGGCGGATAACGTCCAATCCGGTAGCTTTTGACACTCGATTTTTGCTTATTCCGCCAGGGAGTCATCACAAACACGTTGAGGTGGACCCGGCGTTGGGAGGGCTGCTGGACAATCTCGGCTGTGTACACGCCCGGCCGCGCGGGTACCTGCCAATTCCATTGCCGGGGCAAGAGTCGTTCCACCCGGCCGGTTTCCGTCCGCAATGTATATTCGCGCGTGGATTCCGCATCCAGGACCTGAACCATCACGGTTTCCCGCGGGAGCACAAACACGCTTTCCACGTTATACCGGAGCGTTTCGTTGTTGCAGCGCAGGCTGAATCCGGCTTGGCCCGAGTCAAACGGCTTGGCCAGGGTGCTTGCTGCCAGGGTCAACAGGGCCACAAACATCAATAGCAAAGCCGCTCCGCCCAGGCGGTCCGGCCTCAAGGTATTTATCCGCATGAAATTTCTCCACTCACAGTCAGCCGCGGGGTAAATCAGGGGCGTAGGGGTGGTTATCGAAGCGGGACGTACATCTGGTCCCGGAAGGCGCGGTTCAGCTTGTTGTCACGGCCGTAAACATCCTGGCGAAAATGAACCCGGTTCTCCGGATCCACCCAAGTGGTCCAATAGAGAATATGGATGGGAATGGGTCTCGTCAACTTAATTTTTTGCTCCACTTTACCTTTCACGGCGGCGAGCAGCCGTTTGCGTTTCCACAAGCGGTTGGAGCGCAGGCAATAGGTAGCCAATTCCACCGGTTTTTCCAGACGAATACAGCCCGAACTGAAACTGCGCACTTCCTCTTCGAACAGCCGCCGTTTGGGCGTATCGTGGAGGTAGACGTTGAATTCATTGGGAAACATAAACTTGATACGGCCCAGGGGATTGGAGGGATTCGAGGCCTGCCGGAAACGGTAGAGCTTATAGTAGTCCTGGATCGGAACTTTTTTCCAGTCCACGGTCTTGGGATCAATGCGCCGGGCGTTTTTGCCCCACCCCTTGATGACTTCCAGCTTCCCTTGCCGGAAAAAATCAGGGTCGTGTTTCAGTGCGTAAAACTTGTCCTGGAGCAGAATATTGGGCGGAATCTCCCAATACGGATTCAAAACGACAAAACGGAGCCGGTCATTGAAGATCGGGGTGCGCCGCACGGCCTGACCCACGACCACGCGCATGCTGAGAACCGGGCGGTTGCGCTCAACCACTTGTAGAGAGAAGCCCGGTATATTGACCAGAATATACGGGCTTTGCCTGGCCACGGGCATCCAGCGCCAGCGCTCCATGTTCAATTCTATGGTCCGGATGTAAGTGTCCAGCGGCGTATTCAGCCAGCGCAAGGTCTGGGTGTCCAATTCCCCGGTTTCGGACAAACCGTGCCGTGCCTGGAAACGCCTCAGGCCGTTCGCCACTTCATTGTCGAAAAGCGTTTCATCCAGGGCCGTGGTTTGGAGCAGATCGCCGAAAGCGGCCAATTTGGCACGCAGGGCGGGTATCCGCTTGGGATCCCGCTCTCCCTCGGCCAACGACGGT
Organism: candidate division FCPU426 bacterium; assembly: GCA_030619365.1. Lineage (GTDB taxonomy): Bacteria > Oederibacteriota > JAAXVQ01 > JAAXVQ01 > JAUVAV01 > JAUXBQ01. The sequence goes on from JAUXBQ010000227.1 coordinate 3,195, forward strand.
ACGGGATAGATCATCAGCCGGCCCAGGCGGCTGGATATTTCGCGGTACTGCGCCAGGGCTTCCCGGAGCTTGAAATATTCTTCATGCTTGGGCGACAGGTTTTGCAGGGTGTCTGCCACCGAATGAGAAGCGAGCGCGTCCTCCAAATAGCCGGGCAAATAGTAACTCTGCTCTATATCGGGCAAGCGGACGTCGAGCCCTTCGGGATTTACGCGGCCGTAGGCCAAATGCGCGGCGTACAGGAAAAAAGCGTCCGTGAGCAGGATGTCCAGGGCCGCCAATCGCACTGGCTTGACTCTCGCGCCAGGTTTATTTTCCTTCTCGCTGATAATCCGGTACAGCTTCAGAATCTTTTTAATATGATAATCATTCGGCCGGAAACCGTCCCGGTCCGCCTGCCGCAGAATTTGGATCATTTGCTGGGCCAGGGGAGCGAGACGGCTCCCCGCGATCCAGGCCAGTCGATAGTCGCGGCGGGCATAGAACTCTCCGGCCAGCCGCGGGGCGTAGAGCGTAATGCCACCCACGCGGACTTTCTTGGGCGCCGGGACTTTACCCACCCATTGTTCAAGAAAACGCACTTCTCTCCGGCTGGACACGTCCTCTTCAGTTGGCGCTTTGGCGAAGATTACACCCGGCAGAGCCATAATGAGTAAAATAGTGACGAATGATCTTTGTTTCATGGTTTAGACCAGTCTTCGTGCAATGTGTAATGTAAATTTTGATTATATTATAAAAAACGCTCATACGTGTCCAAATTAGAAAAATTGGTCTTCACCGTTTCCTGTGCATAAAAAAGAGATTCGCTTTCTCTTTTA
>JAUXBQ010000155.1 GCA_030619365.1 candidate division FCPU426 bacterium
ATTAATTTTCTTAAATTGCGCTCAACTTTTGCTTTTGGATATATCTTTTCAAACAATTTGATTGCTCTTCTCAAAGCATTAATGCAATTTTCCATGTGATCGATAAATTTAAAATTAAGAAATAGTCGTCTTTCTTGAATAGGCTTAGCGGACTTGAAAATATCGATTTCTTCCATGATTGTTTCTCTTGCCTTCATATATTCTGTTACTGCCTTATCTATTAATCGAATAAAGTTTTTATAATAATTTTCCAAGTTATTTTTATCTGACAATTGACCAATCAGTACTTTTAATAACATTTTCATAACCAATGGTTTTCTAAGTTTGGAAATATCCGGCATTTTACATGTTTCTGGAAGTTTCATATCCATACTCACCTTTTTAACATTTTGTCATCCCAGATATAGCAACAATATCTGGTGGGGATGGCGGGACTGTTCCTCCGGTTCTTTAGGCCATCATAGGTTCAGTTCTGATAACAGCTCACCGCTATTACCAAACTCCATCCCTATTTAAGTATCGGTTGCGGGTATATATTTTTAAAGGGTATTCTTTGTCGCAATCAATTTTTTATCAGGATTGATAATAATCCACAAAACTCATCACTTAAAAACAGCTATTTATTTTCTGGATATCGATTTAATCAAATCGAATATCGGTTGGCACTATTTTCAGCATCTTTAAAAACGCATCCAAACATTGCTGGACAAATTCTTGATGCTGCTTGTAGGGGTCGATCATTAAATAGATTTTTAAAATAGTAAAAACATTTCTAGTGAAACCCTTTAATGCCGAGGTAATATTTCCGGACAATTCTCTGTAACCATTCGATTCTGCATAAAGTAACCTATTGCGCCGGTTAGCCCGTTTTTTAAGGTGTTCTATGATATCTTTAGCGTCAACGTCTTGCGCAACACTTTTGAGTTGATATGAGAAATCATGAGGAACATTCTTTTGACCTGGTCTGGATAGTATAAAATCAAGCGGTGGATCGGGAAAAACATGTGCTGGCTTGCCTGTCAGAGGATGAGGCAACTGAATTTCAGTTTGGAGAAGAGGTATCTTTCTTTCTGTATTAATTCGCAATGATATTTTCGGAAATATATTTTTATGATATGCGAATAGTTTACTTACAGCACCTACAAATGGAATTACTGCATTTTTATGAACGTGTCTATAAGGATTAAGTTTATTTGCGTTGCGATAATCGAGTCGTTTAAGGGATAAAAAAAGTGCGGTTGACGCTTCTTCCTCAGCAGTAATTCCTCGAAACATAGCCATTTCCCGGTCTTGATCTTTTATTCTCCAAGCGCGATTAAGATGCCGAAGCGAGTTAAATGCAGGCCATCGAGCAGGTGGAGGCATTTGAGGTATAATTTCAACAATGCTTTTATCAAAATCTGTTATAGGAAATTCAATTGTATCTGATAATCGCCGGTGTTCCATTTCAGGCCTTCCAATACAGTTAATGACAGTATTAAATATGGTGAGCTACAAAAAGATATTTTAAGCTGTTTTTGCCAGATTGGGAATGATTAAAATATCTTCAAAAAAGCTTTCGAAGAAGTTGTATGTCATTTCGCTAAATTTCTACATGGTATTGATATAACCGGCGAAGCTAAAGAATGGTATGGAGGGTGTCCAGAATGAAGATTGAGCAGTTGCTGATTGGCGTCAATTGTAAATTCCGGCATGCGCCGGGCAGGCTGCACCCTCTCCCCACTCTCGCGGGGAGAGGGGAAACTTAATTTCGGCAGGTAAAAGGGAAATGAAACACCTTGAAAACCAAATTAATGTTATAATGCCAATATGATCAAAAAAGTGGTTAAAAAACAAAACTTGCAGGATGTCTCGTCGCCTGTCGCGGATAGGGCGTATTGGCTGAAAAAAACGCCCGCGGAAAGGGTGGCGGCAGTGGATTTTCTGCGCCAACAATACTATGGAGATACAGTCAGACTTCAAAGATCTGCTCAAATTATTAAACGCGCATAAAGTCAAATACCTGATCGTGGGCGGTTATGCCTTGGCTTTTTACGGCGCGCCCCGCATGACAGGTGATTTGGATATTTTGGTAAAACCAGATTCGGAAAACGCCGGGCGCGTTCTGCAAGCGCTGGAAGATTTCGGCTTCAAATCCCTCGATATAAAACCCCAAGATTTCACCCAACCGGATAAAATTCTGCAACTGGGCGTCCCGCCCGTGCGCGTGGATATTTTGACTTCCTTGACAGGTGTTTCCTGGGAAGACGCCGTGAAAGGAAGCGTGTCCGGCACATACGGCGAAACGGCGGTGAGGTTCCTGGGTAGGGAGCAATTTATTATAAATAAGCGGTCGGTTGGCAGAAAACGGGACCTGGCAGACCTGGAAGCGCTGGGGGAAGAATAATAATATATTTATTGTCATACAATCCTTTTCATTTCGCACTTTCTCCGTTCTGTCGTGAAGAGTGAAAAACATATAATAAATTACCTATTTTCAGCATCAGCCGCTCCACCTTGTGGCGCAAGATCAAGGCCTACAAGCTGGAGAATTTCAAATAAGTTTTACAAAAAAAGCGTCCGCGGGAACCACGTTCCGGAGACCAGGGAGTGAAAGCATGGAAAAAATATTGGAATACTTTGTCCGCAATAAATTACTGATCAATTTGATCGTTATCACGATCTTTATATTCGGCATGGCGAGTCTGCTGAATATCCGCCGAGAAGTGTTTCCGGCGACCGATATGGACACCATGATCATTACGGTAATCTATCCCGGGGCCAGCGCCGTGGACGTGGAACTCAACGTCGTGATTCCCATCGAAACCGAACTGGGGAAAATAGCCGGGATTAAGGAGCACTCCTCCTTTGCCATTGAAAACGGCGCGACCCTTTACGCTCACCTCGACTATGACCTGGAGAACAAGCAGGCCGTGAAGGACGAAATACACCGGAATATTACGCTGGGAAATATTCCGGACATTCCCGGCGAGGTTGAGGATATTACGATTATAGAGGTGAACCCCAAGCGGATGGCGGTGTATACCTTAAGCCTGACCACGGCCGGGACCGGGGCGGCGCAGGAAAAAGCTTTGAACACTTTTGCCCGGCGGCTGGAAGATGATTTGTTAAAGATTAAAGGCGTGGGTGAGATCCGCAAGCGGGGATACCGGGACCGGGAGATTGTCGTCGCGGTCCATCCCGCCAAGATGCGGGAATATTATATTTCACTCAATGATGTGGTTAAAAGTATTCAGGCCCGGAACGTCCGGGCCACGGGCGGGACCTTGCAATCCCTGCAAAAGGAACAGACCATTGTGACCATCGGTCAGTTTGAACATCCGCTGGAAGTGAAAGAAGTAATTATCCGCTCAAGCTTCGAACAAAAAAGAGTGCGCATCAAGGATATCGCCACGGTGCGCGACGGCTTTAAAAAGGAGAATGTCCGGGTCAAAGTGAATGGCAAAAAAGCGATCGTGTTTCAAGTGGTAAAAAAAGAAAATGCCGATGTGGTGAAAACCTCGAAAAACGTGAGAGCATTTTTGCAGAAGCTAAAACCCCGGGTTGCCGGCCGCTTCGAAATCACGACCCTGGAAGACCGCTCGCTTTCCGTCACCTCCCTGCTCGACGTGGTCGTGAATAACGCGCTGATCGGATTTATCCTGGTTTTTGTGGTGCTCTTTCTGTTTCTTGACTTGAAAACCTCTTTTTGGACGGCGGTGGGAATACCCATCAGCCTGCTGATGGTGATTATTTACATGAATCTCGCCGATATTTCCCTCAACCTCATGTCGTTGGGGGCCATTATCGTGGTTTTGGGAATGCTGGTGGACCACGGCATCGTCATTGCGGAGAATATTTTCGAGCAAAAACAGACCGGGCAGGATCCGGTTCAAGCCTCGGTCCTGGGCGTTAAAAAAGTGATCGCGCCGGTTACGGTGACCATTTTGACCACCATCGCGGCTTTTATCCCGTTGTTGTACATCAAGGGTATGATGGGTAAATTTGTGCAAGTATTTCCGCTCATTGTGACGGCCACGCTGCTGGCCTCTCTTTTTGCAGCCGTGATTATCCTTCCCAACCATTTGGTGGGGAAGCATGAAAAAGCCACCGGGAAAAAGCAGCGTCCGGACTGGTTCCAGCCCCTGGCCGAAGCGTATGAAAAATGGCTGGGGGGAATGTTGCGCTTTCGGTATCTCGTTATCACGGCCTTCGTGGTTATATTTGCGTTAACCCTCATGATCTCACGGGGGACCATTAACCATTACGTGAACATGTGGGACGATTCTTCGGAAGCCATTTATGTCAACCTGGAAGCGCCGGAAAGTTACGGACTCGATAAAACCGAGGAAATAACCGGGGAAGTCGAAGATATCCTGCGGGAACATTTGTCCGACCAAGAAACGTTTTCCCTGCAGACCCACATAGGGCATCATACCGTCCGGATGATGAATTCCAAGGGAAACCACGAGAATTGGTCGCAGGTCCACATCACCCTGGTTCCCCGCGGCGAAAGAAATAGAACAGCCGCGGAAATCATCTCGGAACTGCGCCAGGCGGTGAATATTCGCAGGCTGAAAAAATTCAAGAAAATCGTTATCGAAGAACATATCATGGGTCCGCCCACGGGCGAAGCAGTCAATGTCAAAATAAAGGGCAACAACATGCAGTCCGTCAGGGCGGCCATGCAAAAGGTGGAGGAATTATTGCGGCAGATCCCAGGCGTGAAAGACATTGATAATGACCTGAAGCTGGGAAAAGAAGAATTGAAAGTCAGACTGAATTATGAGCGTCTGGCCCAATACGGTTTGACGGTGGCCGCGGTCGCCCAGACCATTCGCACTGCCTACGAAGGAACGGTCGCGACATACCTGCAAAGCGCGGAGGAAAAGATTGATTTTCGGGTGCAAGTGGATGAAGTTTACCAAAGGGATCGCCGGTTCCTGGAAGAGTTGAAAATACCCAATGCCGCCGGCAAGCTGATCACCTTAAGCCAGATCGCCACCATTATTCCCCGGGAAGGGGCCTCGGTTATTAATCATCACAAGGGTAATCGCGTGGCCACCGTGACCGCGGATATCGATGAGAAAATAACCACCTCCAGCCAGGTGGCCCGGAAAATCAAACAACGCTTTGCGAAAGTAGCCGGCGACTTTCCCGGGACATATCTGGGAATTGGCGGCGAAGCGAAAGAAACCAAGGAATCACTGGGCGGACTGATTATGGCCTTCCTGATCGCGTTGGTGATGATTTATTTTATATTGTTGCTCCTGTTCGGATCGCTTTCCCAGCCGCTGCTGGTGGTAGTGGCGGTGCCGTTTGGCTTGATTGGAGCGCTGTTGTCTTTTACGGCCCACGGCATTCCGCTCTCATTTATGGGCCTGGTCGGCATGATTGGCTTGTCCGGGGTGGTGGTCAATGACAGCGTCATCATGGTGAATTTTATTAATGAAATATTCAGGACCCGGAAAAGCCCAGGCGATTTGAGGTCTATCATCAAAATCGTCTCGCAGGGCGCCCGGCAGCGGTTGCGACCGGTTATTTTAACCACGCTCACCACCGTGGCGGCGCTTTTGCCCACTGTGTATGGCATTGGCGGCAATGCCAAGTCCCTGGTGCCGGTGGTGATGGCCATGGCCTACGGCCTGGTCTTTGCGACCACCGTGACCTTGCTCTTGGTTCCGGCCCTGTATCTGGTTAACGGGGATATGCAAAAACTATTTAAGAAAACGGCCGGAGAACACAGGACGGCCTAGGAGCCTGAGCAATTAGTTGCTCAGGCTCCCGAGCATTTGAGAGTTGATAATCGAAATTAGATAAAAACTCAAATGCGGTCGATTTTCGACTATCGACTCTCGCAAATTTCGACTAAATGCTCAAGCTCCTAGCCCCCTCTCCCCACCCTCGTGAAAAGAGGGGAAACATGTTTCATTTTGATATGCTGTTTCACGCCTTGAAACAGTCTTGAACAAATCCAGACTCAGACGAAAACAAGCCGATCCTTAAAACCCTTTAATATAAAGGATAATATTTTCTGGTTTGTATGACCGTTTTTGGCACAGGACTTGCATTAATTATTTGTAGAATTCTTGCGACTAGTGTATTGTCTCTTAAATAACTTTACATTTGTCTTTGCGAGCGAAGCGAAGCAATCCCGTTTTTTATCCTCATTTTACAAGCAAAACAGATTGCTTCGTCGCAAAAAACGTTCCTCGCAATGACAATTAAATGTAAAGAAGCGTTGGAGACACGACACTAGCATTAACCTGGCATCGGCGCTTAGTTGCTGCTCACCTCCACCTGACCGTCAAGGCGTTTTCCTGAATCTACGGCAAATGTAATCCTATTCAGCC